>JAWWBV010000115.1:0-7174 GCA_033720795.1 Halomonas sp.
AGCAGCGCCATGCGCGGCAGGATGTAGGCCAGCTTGACCAGCTCGCGGCCCATGGCGTCCACGGCGGTCTTCGCCAGGCCCCGGTCGTCCAGCGGCGGGCGCCCGGTCGCCTCGACCTCGACCCGCGCCGCCAGGAAGCCATAGAAGGGCGCGGCGATCAGGTGGGTCACCAGGGTGAAGGTGAAGAAGACGATCAGCGTAAGGCTCACCACGAACAGCGGCCAGATCAGCCAGGAGAGCCAGGTAAGCCACTCGGGCACCATCGCCATCCAGCCGTCGAGCCAGCCGCCGAAGTTCCCCAGCACGTAGCCGAGCATGGCGCCATAGACCAGCAGGTTGACGAGTATCGGCAGGAAGACGTAGCGGCGCAGGCCGCGGGAGTAGACCAGGCGGGTGCCGCGGGTCAGCGCGGTCAGGGCATCGAGCATCCGGACAGTCCTCATCATCACGTGAAGGCCGCCGCCCGAGGGGCGGCGGCCTGCGCATTGAGGGTCAAGCGGGGGACGAGGTCAAGACTTGCGCTCGAAGATGTCCTTGTCGAGGTCCTCGGGATCGGTATGGCGGATGTCGAGCCCCTTGACCAGGTAGACGACGTACTCGGCCAGGTTGTTGGCGTGGTCGCCGATGCGCTCCAGGGCGCGCAGGATCCACATCACGCTGAGCACCGGCGAGATCGCGCGGGCGTCCTCCATCATGAAGGTCATCAGCGAGCGCATGGCGCTGCCGTACTCGTTGTCGACCTCGTCGTCCTCGTGGACCAGCTTGAGCGCCAACTCGGTGTCGAGGCGCGCAAAGGAGGTCAGGGCGTCGCGCACCATGCGACGCACGTGCTCGCTGATCATGCGCACCTCGACGAAGCCGCGGTTGCCGCTGTCGGCCTCGATCAGGTCGATGGCGTTGCGGGCGATCTTGCTCGCCTCGTCGCCGATGCGCTCCAGGTCGGAGGCGGCCCGGATCACCGCCAGCACCAGGCGCAGGTCCGAGGCAGTGGGCTGACGCCGCGCCAGCACCTGGGTGCACTCCTCGTCGATCTTGATCTGCATGTCGTTGACGGCGCGGTCGTTGTCGACCACCCGCTGGCCGAGCTCGGAGTCGCGGTCGAGCAGCGCGCCCACGGCGTCCTGGACCTGCTTCTCGACCAGGCCGCCCATGGCCATCAGGTGGGTCTTGAGCTCGTCGAGCTCCTGGTTGAACTGCCGCGAGATATGCTGGCTGTGGATATCGCTGGTAATGTCCATGGGATCTCTCCTTGGGGCCGGCCGTCAGGCCATGCGCCCCGTGATGTAGTTCTCGGTGCGCGCCAGGCGCGGATTGGTGAACAGGGCGTCGGTGGGCGCGTACTCGACCAGCTCTCCCTGCTGCAGGAAGGCGGTGTAGTCGGAGACCCGCGCCGCCTGCTGCATGTTGTGGGTGACCAGCACCAGGGTCAGGTGTGACTTCAGGTTGCGGATCAGCTCCTCGATCTTCAGCGTCGAGATCGGGTCGAGGGCCGAGGCCGGCTCATCGAGCAGCAGCACCTCGGGGCCCACCGCCAGGGTGCGGGCGATCACCAGGCGCTGCTGCTGGCCGCCGGAGAGCGACCAGGCCGAGGCGCGCAGTCGATCCTTGACCTCGTCCCACAGCGCCGCCGAACGCAGCGCCCACTCGATGATGTCGTCGCGCTTGCGCTTGCTGAGTCCCCCCTGCAGGCGCAGCCCGAAGGCCACGTTGTCGTGGATCGACATCGGGAAGGGGTTGGGGGCCTGGAACACCATGCCCACCCGTCGCCTCAGCTCCGCCACCGACACCTCGGGGGCGTGGATGTCCTCGCCCTCGAGGGTCACCTCTCCCGTGCGCACCACCTCGTCGTTGAGATCGTGGAGGCGATTGAGCACCCGCAGCAGGGTCGACTTGCCACAGCCCGAGGGGCCGATGAAGGCGGTGACGCGATGCCGCGGCACCCTCAGCGTGAGCTCGTTGAGCGCCCGCTTGTCGCCATAGGCGAGGCTCAGCCCCCGGATGGCCAGGCTGCTGGCCTCGGGGGGAAAGTCGATGATCGCCGCCGGGTCGGGCGACGACCGCTGTTCCTTCACGAGTGGCATCGAGACTCCTGGCGCCACGCTTCAGGGCTCATCGACGCGTGAGCGCCCCGTGACGCGTACTGAGATGATGACGCAGAAATATTGCGGTCAGGTTAAGCACCAGGATCACCAGCACCAGCAGCAGCGCCGTGGCATAGACCAGCGGCATCGCGGCCTGGACATCCCCGCCGTGGAAGGCGGCGTCGAAGATGTGGTAGCCCAGGTGCATGAACTTCCTTTCAAGATGCAGGAAGGGAAAGTCGCCGTCCACCGGCACCTGGGGCGCCAGCTTGGCGACCCCCACCAGCATCAGCGGCGCCACCTCGCCGGCGGCCCGGGCCACGGCCAGGATCACCCCGGTGAGCATGGCCGGGGCGGCCATCGGCAGCACCACCCGGGAGAGCATCTCCAGCCGGGTCGCGCCCAGCGCCAGGGCGCCCTCGCGCTGCTGGTCGGGAATCCGTGCCAGCCCCTCCTCGGTGGCCACGATCACCACCGGCAGGGTCAGCAGCGCCAGGGTCAGGGAGGCCCACAGCAGCCCGCCGGTGCCGAAGGTCGGCGAGGGCAGGGACGCGTCGAAGAACCAGTTGTCCAGGCGACCGCCGATGCCGTAGACGAAGACCCCGAGGCCGAAGACGCCATAGACGATGGAGGGCACCCCGGCGAGATTGCGCACGGCGATGCGCACCAGCCGCGTCAGCCGCCCCTGGTGGGCCACCTCGTTGAGATAGATCGCCGCCAGCACGCCGAAGGGCGTCACCAGGATCGACATCAGCATGACCATCAGCACGGTGCCGAAGATCGCCGGCCAGACGCCGCCGGCGGTGTTGGCCGCCCGCGGCCCCTCGGAGAGGAAGCGCCAGACGCCTTCCCCCCAGGCGGCGAGCTTCTCGAGCGACGACATGGCGTTGGGGCGACGCGCGCCGAGCACCTGTTCCAGCGGGACCGACAGCGAGTCGCCATCGGCGGCCTCCAGGATCAGGCGCCCGCCCGCCATGGCCGCCTGCAGTTCGCGCAGCCGGGCATGGGCCGCCTGAAGCTCCTGGGACGCCGCCGGCTCGCCCTCGCCTCGTCCGGCGAGGGACAGGATCACCTCCTCGCGCAGGCGGTCGCGGGCGTCTCGCAGCTCGGTCAGCTCGGCCAGGCGCGCCTCCAGGGCCGTCCAGGCGGCCTCCCCCTCGATCCGCTCTCCACTGGCGTCCTGAAACGCCGCCAGCCGGCCGATCGCCCGCCCCCAGCGGCGGCGATCCAGCACCATGAGATCTTCGGGATGGCTCACCTCCTCGATGGCCGAGACCCGCACCCAGGCCCAGCGCTCGCCCGACAGGTCGCGGTTGCCGGTGCGATAGAGCCGCTCGACGCCGTCGCCGCCGGCGAGCGGCACCTCGCGGACCCGTTCGCCGGCGAGCTGGCGACCATCCTCGAGGGTCACCAGCGCCACCGGCGAGGGCCAGAAGTGTCCCAGGCCGCGCACCGTCAACAGCGCCAGCAGCGCCAGCAGCGCCAGCAGCGAGAGCGCCACGCTACCCGCACAGAGCCAGGCCCCGGCGCCTTCGCCACGCGGCAGACGCAGCCGGCGAGAGGAGGCTGTCTTCATGGTCCGGCCCTCATGATCCGCCTCCCAGGCGACGATAGCGGCGGCGCAGGCGCGTACGCACCAGCTCGGCCAGGGTGTTGACCAGGAAGGTGAAGACGAACAGCGCCAGGGCCGCCAGCAGCAGCAGCTGATAGTGCACGCTCCCGGGGCCGGCCTCCGGCAGCTCGATGGCGATGGTCGCCGCCAGGGAGCGCAGGCCGTCGAGGGGATTGAGGGTCATCAGGGCGGCATTGCCGCTGGCCATCAGCACGATCATGGTCTCGCCCACGGCCCGCCCGGCGCCGATCATCACCGCCGAGAAGATCCCCGGCGAGGCCGCGGGCAGCACCACCTTCCAGAAGGTCTGCCAGCGGGTCGCCCCCAGCGCCTGGGCGCCCTCCGCGAGGCTCGACGGCACCCCCGAGAGAGCGTCCTCGGCCAGCGCATAGACGCTCGGCATCACGGCGAAGCCCATCGCCGCGCCGACGATCAGGGCGTTGCGCACGGCGATGTCGAGCCCCAGGCGCAGCTCCAGGAAGCGGCGCAGGTCGCCGTCGAAGGCGACGGCCTCGAGCCAGGGGGCGAGCCACACGGACGCGGCCAGCACCAGTGCCAGCCAGGGCACCAGCCACAGGCCGGCCCAGCCCAGCGGCAGCGCCTCGCGCCAGCGCGCGGGAAGCCGCGAGCGCAGCCCGCCGGCCAGCAGCAGCCCCGGCACCAGCAGCAGCAGGGCGGCGGCGACCTCGGCCAGGTGCCGCTCGACCCAGGGCGCCAGCACCAGGCCGGCGACGAAGCCGACGACCACGCCCGGCAGCGCCTCCATCAGCTCCAGCGTCGGCTTCAGGCGGCTGCGCAGGCCCCGGGACATGAAGAGCGACGAGTGGGCCGCGGCGCCCAGCGCCAGGGGCACGGCGATCACCAGCGCCCAGGCCGCCGCCTCCAGGGTGCCCCAGGCGAGCGGCACCAGGCTGATCCGCGGCGCCTCGTCCGGCGCCAGGGTGGCCGTGGGTGCCCAGCGATGGCGGCTGGCGTCCCCGGCGGCCTCGCCGCCGCCCCAGAGCGCCTCGGGGGAGATCGCGCTCGCCTCCCCCGACGGCCAGAACAGCGGCACCACCTCCACCGCCAGGAAGAGCCCGATCGCCAGCAGCGCGGCGATCACGCCGATGCCCCCCGCGGTGATCAGCGCGGTGGCCAGGCGATCGCGCCCCTGACGCAGGCGGCGACGCACGGCTGTCGGCGGGGGGGAGTCGAGCATGACCGGACCTGTGGAAGACGGGGCTAACGGAAGAGTACGACAGGGTGATGACAGGCGGATGACAGCGTCAGCCGCCGTCATCCAGCGCCAGCGTGCGACGCTGGCGTCGTCGCTGCGCCTCGGGCAGGGCGACGAAGCCGAGCTCCTCGACGATGGCCTGTCCCGCGGGCGAGAGCACCAGGTCGAGGAAGGCGCGCTCGGGGGGCGGCAGCGTCTCGCCGGGGGGCAGGTTGAGGTAGAGGTAGAGGTCGCGGGAGAGGGCGTAGTCGCCGCGGCGCACCGCCTCGGGGTCGGGGGCGCGAAGCGTTCCGTCGTCGTTGCGATGGGCCAGCGCCCTGACGCCCGGCGTCAGGTGGTTGAGGCCGGCGTAGCCGATGGCCCGCGGATCCTCGGCCACCGCCGCCACCACCGCGGCCGAGCCGGGGTGCTCGTTGATCGCCGGCCGGAAGAGCCCGCCGCAGAGCGCGACCCGCCGGAACAGCCCCTGGGTGCCGGAGGCCGCGTTGCGGCCATGCAGGCGGATGCGCCCCTCGGGCCAGTCGAGGCCCAGCGCCTGCCAGTCGCGGATCGCGGCCGGCGCCCCGCAGCGCCGCGTGTCGGAGAAGACGGCATCCAGCTCGCGGCGCCCGAGTCCCGCCAGCGGGTTGTGGCGATGCACCACCACCACCAGGGCGTCGCGGGCCACCGTGAGCTCCCGCGGTGGATAGCCATGACGCTCGACGAAGGCGCGGCGCTCGGCGTCGCTCATGGGGCGCGACATCGGCCCCAGCCGGGTGGTCCCGGCCACCAGCGCCGGCGGCGCACTGGCCGAACCGCTGGCCTGCAGCTGCAGGCGGATACCGGGGTGGCGGCGCGCCAGCGCCTCCCCCCAGCGCAGCATCAGTCCCGCCATGGTATCGGAACCCATGGTCCCCAGGGTCCCGACGATCGCCTCGCCCCGGTCACGATCATCGGCCTGGGCCTGAAGCATCGCCCCGGCGCACGCAATCAGCAGCAGCCAGGGGATCAGGCGGCGGAACGGGACGACGGGCATGACGGCTCCTCGAGGCGCGAAGATGAAGAAGACGATACCGGGAGATCGCGGCCGGCGGCAGGATGTCGCGCCGCAACGGTGGTGAATGCGGGCCCTCGACGTATACCATGGAGCGGCGATGAACGCCTCTCCCCCTCGACGCCCCCACAACAACAATGCGAGCCGCTCCACCCGCCATGACAGACATCGACGATACCCCCGCCCCCCAGGGTCGGCTGACCCTCAAGTTGCTGGCCAGCCGCCAGGATACCAATCTGCACGGCGACATTCCCGGCGGCTGGCTGGTCGCCCGCATGGACGAGGCCGCCGAGGTGGCCGCGGGCCGCGAGGCCCTGGGCCGCACCGCCAACGTGGCCATCGAGGCGATGGATTTCCTCTGCCCGGTGCGAGTGGGCTCCATGGTGAACATCTTCACCCGGGTCAGCGAGATCGGCCACAGCTCGATCAAGATCGACGTGGAGGTATGGATCCGCGCCCCCCACGAGCGCGACCCCCAGGAGCTGCACAAGGTCACCGAGGCACGCTTCGTGATGGTCGCCCTGGACGACAACGGGCGAATCCGCGGCGTGCGCCAGCACGACTGATCCCACGCAGGACGACGCTCCCGACAGCAGATGGGCGCCGCGAGGGCGCCCATGGCGGTTTCCGAACGGCTCGGCGGCCGCCGTCAGGCGCCGACCTTCTCCCGGGTCTTCAGGTAGGCGAACTCGCCCACGTCGGTGAAGCGGCGCACCTTCTGCTGGAAGGCGGTGTAGGAGTCGTAGACCCGGCGTGACGCCTCGTCTTTCTCCACCTGCTCGGCGAGGACCTGCCGGGCGGCATCGTGAAGCGCCACCAGCACCTCCTCGGGGAAGGTGCGCAGCTGCACATCATGCTCGTCGACCAGGGTCTCGAGGGCCTCCGCGTTGCGCACCGCGAACTCGCTGCTCATCGCCAGGTTGGAGGCCATGGCCGCCTCGCTGACCACCGCCTTGAGGTCGTCGGGCAGGGCGTTCCAGGCGTCCAGGTTGACCATCCCCTCGAGCACGGCACTGGGTTCGTTCCACGCCGAGGTGTAGTAGTACGGCGCCACCTGGTGCAGGCCGAACGCCAGGTCGTTGTAGGGGCCGACCCAGTCGGCCGCGTCCAGCACGCCGGTCTGCAGGGAGGTGAAGATCTCGGACCCGGGCGTGTTCACGGTGGTCACGCCGATGCGGTTCATCGCCTCGCCGGCGAGCCCCGGCAGGCGCAGCTTGAGGCCCTGCATGTCC
>JAWWBV010000116.1:0-7158 GCA_033720795.1 Halomonas sp.
GAGCTGCAGGCGCGCATCGATGCCGCCGACGACGAGACGCGCCGCCTGATCGGCGAGCTGCGAAAGGCCCGGGCCGAGGCGCAGCGGGTCGAGGCCTACAACGCCGAGCTTGCACGCGTGGTGGAGCGCCAGGCGGAGACGCTTTCGCGTCGCGAACGCGCCCTGGCGGGCGCCGCGACGACCCGCGAGGGGCTGCCGCCCCTGCTGCGGGGGATGGTCGAGCGCCTCGACGGCTGGATCGAGGCCGACCTGCCGTTCCTTCAGGACGAGCGCCGCGCCCGGGTCGCGAGCCTGGAGCGCGCGCTCTCCGATCCGGCGCTGTCGCCCGCCGAGCGCCTGGATCGCGTGCTCGCCGCCTGGCGCGGCGAGCTCGCCTACGGCCGCGAGCTGGACGCCTGGCGGGGGTTGCTGGACGGCGAGCGGGAGGTGGACTTCCTGCTGCTGGGCCGGGTCGGCTTCTACTACCTGACGCCGGACGGCCGCGAGGGAGGTGTCTGGAAGGCCGACGACCGGACCTGGCAGACGCTCGACAAGGCGGCGCGCCGGAGTCTCGAGAACGGCCTGCGCATCGCCCGCGAGCAGCGCGCCCCGGAGCTGCTGACGCTGCCGGTCTCCCAGCCGATCTCCCAACCGAAGACGAGCCAAGAGCGCGGGGGAGAAGCCTCATGACGCTGTCACGCTATGCCCGCCGCCTGCTGCTGTGCGGCGCCCTGGTGCTGCCGGCGGCGCTCCAGGCCCAGACCGACCCTCAGCCCGCTCCGCAGCCTGATCCTCAGCTTCGGCAGGACGCCCCGGCCTCCTTCGCCGAGACGCGCCAGGCCGAACTCGCGCGGGACCGGGCGCGGCTGGCCGCGCTGGTCGATGATCGCGACGCCCTGCGCCGCGCCGTCGAGGCGGCCCGCGAGCGCCGCGATACGGCGGCCGAGCGCCGCCAGGCCCTCGAGGCGCGACGCGACGAGCAGCAGGCGCGCCGCGAGGCGCTGGAAGCTCGGCGCCAGGAGCAGGGCGGCGACCTGTCCGCCGTCAAGCCGGTGCTGGAGCGCCATGTCGGCGAGCTGCGCGACGCCCTCGGCCAGAGCTGGCTCACCCTCGACGGGCCCGAGCTGCCCGCGCGCGGCGATGCGGATGCGCTGCCCGAGCTCGCCCGGATCGAGGCGCTGGCCGATGCGCTGATGGCCTTCACCCGGGAGACCGGGCGCCTCGAGCGGCTGACCCTGCCGGTGGCCTCGGTCGACGGTCGCGTCGAGCCCCGGGAGGTGCTGCGGCTGGGGGATCTCGCCATGATCGGCGACGGGCGCTGGCTGCGGCGCGACTCGCCGGACCTGCCGCCGGCGGCGATGGCCGCGACCCCCGATGATGCCGGCGAGACCCTGGCGGCCTTCGCGGCCGGGGAGAGCGACAGGGTCACCCTCGATCCCACCGGCGGCGAGCTGCTCGAGGCGCTGGCCCAGCGTCCCGACCTGCTGGCGCGCTTCCACCAGGGCGGCGCCGTGGGCTACGTGGTGGTGGCCCTGGGCGGGCTGGGGCTCTTGATCGCGCTGGGCCAGTACGGCTACCTGATGGTCGTGAGCGCGCGGCTGCGTCGCCAGCTGCGGGACGACGCGAGCCTGCGCGACGACAATCCCCTGGGCCGGGTGCTGGCCAAGGTGCAGACGCTGCGCCAGGGGCTGGTGCCCGAGGCGCTGGAGGCGCGCCTCGACGAGGCGCTGCTCGCCGAGCTGCCGCGGCTCGAGCGCGGCCAGGCGCTGGTCAAGCTGCTGGCGGCGGTGGCGCCGCTGCTGGGTCTGCTCGGCACCGTGACCGGCATGATCGGCACCTTCCAGTCGATCACGGTGTTCGGCACCGGCGACCCGCAGCTGATGGCCGGCGGCATCAGCCAGGCACTGGTCACCACGGTGCTGGGCCTGATCACCGCGGTGCCGCTGATGCTCGCCCATACCGCGCTGTCCAGCCGCAGCCGCTGGCTCTCCGGGGTGATCGAGGGGCGGGCCAGCGCGGCGCTGGCCGAGCACCTCGAGGCCCTGCCGGCCTCCGCCCCGCGTCGCGAGTCGCGTCATGCCGCTTCCCTGGCCTGAGGTGATGGCGGGCGCCACCGCGCCGCTCGCCTGGCTGGGCCAGGCCGGGGGGCCGGTGCTGGTGGCCATCGGCGCGGTGGCGATGCTGCTCTTCTCGCTGGCGCTGGAGCGCTGGTGCTACTTCCGCTTCGTCTGGCGGCGGGAGCGCCAGGCCCTGGTGGCGCGCTGGGTGGACCGCGACGAGCATGCCAGCTGGAGCGCGCTGACCCTGCGCGAGGTCTGGACCCAGGCGCTGATCGCGCGGCTGCGCCGCCCCTTGCCCTGGCTCCGGCTGCTGGTCGCGCTCTGCCCGCTGCTCGGCCTGCTGGGCACGGTCACCGGCATGATCACCGTCTTCGAGGGGCTGGCCGCCAGCGAGACCAGCCAGGCCCGGGCCATGGCCGACGGCGTCGCCCGGGCCACCCTGCCCACCCTCGCCGGCATGGCGGTGGCGGTGGCCGGCCTGCTCTTCACCACCCGTCTCGAACACATCATCCGGCGCGAGGACCAGCGGCTGCACGACCGCATGGCCCGCGCCGTGGAGGAGCCCGATGCGTAGGCGTCGCCTGAGTGCCGACAGCGGCGAGACCAGCGAGGTCAACCTGACCCCCATGCTGGACGTGGTCTTCATCATGCTGATCTTCTTCATCGTCACCACCAGCTTCGTCAAGGAGAGCGGGGTGGAGATCGAGCGTCCCCAGTCCAGCGAGGCGACGCCGCGGCCCGAGGCCCAGGTGATGGTGGCCCTGACCGCCGAGGGCGCGGTGTGGGTCGACGGCGCACCGGTGGACGCGCACCGCGTCGGCGAGGCCGTGGCGCCGCTGGTCAGCGAGCAGGGCGGCGTGGTGATCCAGGCCGACCGCGCCTCCACCACCGGCCTGCTGGTCGAGGTGATGGATCGCCTGCGCGAGGCGGGCGTCGAGCAGATCGCGGTGGCCGCCGCCCGGGAGGGGACGTGATTCGCTGGCCCCTGGCGGGACTCGCCGGCGCGTCGCTGGCGCTGCTGCTGTTCTGGGGGCTGGCGCTGCTGGTAGCGCCGCCCGAGGCGGAGGTCGAGGTGCGCGAGACGGCCATGACGATGCGCCTGGCCGCCGCCACCGAGCCGGTGACAGCGCCGGCCGCGGCGCCGGCGCCCGCCCCCAGCGCGCCCTCCGCGCCTCGGCCGGTGCCGCCCAGCCCGCCGCCGCCGGCACCGTTGCCCGACAGCCCGCTGTCGCTGCCGGAGCCGCCGGTTGATCCGCCGCCGGTGCGGCCCGAGGAGGTCGCCGAGCTCGACACCGCGCTGCCCGAGCTGACCGAGGCGGCACCGGCGCCCCAGCCCGAACCGGCGCCCCAGCCCGAACCGGCACCCGAGCCTGAGCCCGAGCCGGCGAGCCCGTCGGCGACGGCCCCCGAGGCCGCGGCGACGCAGCCCGCCGCCTCGGACCAGGACGCGCCGGGCGCCGATAGCCAGGCCCGCCAGGCGGTCCAGGACGTGGGGCAGGCGACCCCCACCCGGCGCGTTCCGCCGAGCTACCCGCGGCGCGCCCAGCGCCGCGGCCTCGAGGGGCACGTGGTGGTGGAATTCCTGATTCGCCCCGACGGCCGGGTCAAGGCCGGCTCGGTCCGGGTGGTCGAGGCCCGGCCGCGGCGCGTCTTCGACGAGGCGGCCACGCGGGCCGTGGCGGACTGGCGCTTCGAGGCCGACGGTCGCCTGCGGCGTGCCCGCCAGCGACTCGAGTTTCAGCTGAGGTGAGCCCATGCCGCATGCGTTGATTCGTTGCCGTCCCCTCCCGCGACGCCTGCTGGCCGGTCTCGCCGCCGGGCTGTTGCTGGCCGCGGCCCCGGTGCAGGCCCAGCCGGCCCTGCCCGGGAGCTTCATCCGCGACCTCGAGGGCCTCGAGGCGCGGCTCGCGCAGGCGCCGGCCGAGGTGAGTGAGCGCGCGCGACGACAGGCCGAGCGCCTGGCGGGGGGCAACGCCGCCGATCGCTGGGCGCGGGCCCTCTACCTGCAGCTGGCGGCCGGAGCCGCGGCCCGGCGGGGCGAGCACGGCCGAGCCGCCGCGTGGCTTTCCGCCGTGGCGGAAAGCGAGGTGGCGCCGGCGGCCTGGCGACGGGCACGGCTCAGGGAGGCGGCGCTGCAGCACCGCGCCGCGGGGGAAACGGCCGCGGCCGTGGCGCGCCTCGGCCGCTGGCTGGAGGCGGCCTCGGGGCCGTCCGTCGAGGAGCACTGGCGGCTGATCGGCTGGCTGGCCGAGCTCGAGCGCTGGGAGGCGGCCGCCGCGCGGCTCGACGCGCTGGCGGCGCGGCCCCGGGAGGAGGCGCGTCGGGCGCTGGCGCTCTCGGTCTATCGCCGGGCGGGGCGCGACGGCGAGGCCCTGGCGCTGCTGCGCGAGGGGCTGGATCGCGAGGCCAGCCCGGCCGCGTGGCGTCGCGCCGCGGCCCTGGCGCAGCAACTGGGGGATCCGGGGCTCGCCGCGGCGCTCTGGGAGGCCGGCTGGCGGCGGGGCGCGCTGTCAGGCGCAGAGGATCTCAGGCGCCTGGCCCGGCTGCACCTCGCCGGGGGCACCCCGGCGCGGGCGGCCGAGCATCTGGAGAGGGGGCTCGCGGCCGGCGTGCTGGACGACGATGCCCGCCTGCGACGGTTGCTGGCCACCGCCTGGGAGGCGGCCCGCGATCACGGCCGGGCGCTCTCGGCCTGGGAAGCGGTCGCCCGTGACAGCGAGCGGGCGGCCGACTGGCTGCGCCTGGGTCAGCTCGCCTACGGCTGGGGCGAGGAGGCGCTGGCGGGACGGGCCCTGAGGCGGGCCCGGGCGCTGGGCGCCGGGGAGGCCGAGGCGTGGCTCGCCTCGCTGCCCGGCGGGGCGGGGCAGGGCGCTCCGCCGGCGGGCGATCAGAGCGAGAGCTCGGTCCAGACCGGGGCGTGATCCGAGGGCTTCTCCATGGCACGCAGGTCGTAGTCGATCCCGGCGTCCGCGACCTGCTCGGCGAGCGGGGGCGTGACCAGGATATGGTCGATGCGCAGCCCGCGCCGGGGATCGCGCTCGAAGCCCCGGGAGCGGTAGTCGAACCAGCTGAAGCGGTCGTCGACCTCCGGGTAGCGGACGCGATAGCTGTCGGTCAGGCCCCAGGCCTTGATGCCGGCGAGCCACTCGCGCTCCACCGGCTGGAAGCTGGTCTTGCCCTCGCGCAGCCAGCGCTTGCGGTTGGCCTCGCCGATGCCGATGTCGATGTCCTCGGGCGAGATGTTGAAGT
Organism: Halomonas sp.; assembly: GCA_033720795.1. Lineage (GTDB taxonomy): Bacteria > Pseudomonadota > Gammaproteobacteria > Pseudomonadales > Halomonadaceae > Halomonas. The sequence goes on from JAWWBV010000116.1 coordinate 5,289, forward strand.
CGCCCATCACCGCCAGGCGCTCGTCGGTGCGGTGCTGCGTCTCCATCAGGCGCTTGAGCTGTGCGTAGAAGGCCCGCTTGTGGGGAAACTTCACCGGGTGCTCGACGTTCTCGCCCTGGGGGAAGTAGCCGTTCCAGACCGTGATCGGCGTGGCGCCGCCCGGCGCGAGCCGTGCGCCGATCATGCGGCGCTGGGCGTCATCGCCGTCGTCGGGGAAGCCCTTGAAGATCGCCTCGGGCTCGCCGCACTGCGCGGTGTCGATCATCAGGGCCACGCCGTAGTGGCCCTTCTGGCCGTGGTACTCGACGCGGTAGCCCATCGCCTCCACGGCGGCCACGGGAAACTCGCTGTCCTGGACCTTGGTCTCCTGCAGGCCGATCACCGCCGGGCGGTGGGCCTCGATCAGGGCCTCGAGCTGGTGCAGGCGGGCACGAATGCCGTTGATGTTGAATGACACCAGGCGCATCGGTCAGTCGTCCTTCTGCTCGGGCGCGTCGGGGTGGATCGCGATGGGCTGGCCCGCCTCCTGGCGGGCCTGCTTGCGGGCCGCCTGCAGCTTGCGCTGCTGGCGCTTCTTCTGGGAGAAGCGGGTCGACGAGGTCACCTGATCGGGATTCTCGTGGCGCCACTTCTTGAAATCCTTGCGCTTGCCGGTGCGGATCTGCACCTTGTCGGCCAGCGAGCGGGTCTTCTTTCGGCGTGTCATGCTGCAACTCCTGCTGGTAAGCGCGCCATTCTAGCAGCCGTAGCCTCCCCCCGCCGACAGCAATCGACCGCCGGCAGGCGTCCGGGGGCGCCCTCGTCGCCGGAGGCTGTTACAATGCCGGTTTGCGTCACGCACCCCATCCACCCATACGGACAAGACAGCACAGCCTATGAGCGAGTCGGAACAGACCCCAGCACCGGCCCAGAACCGCAAGCCCAAGCGTCGTCGGCGCAAGCCGCGGCGGCGTCAGTCGAACTGGGATCTGCGCCAGTTCCAGGTTCCCGCCGTCGCGGGCAAGTGGCGCTTCCACGACTTCGATCTGCCGCTGCCGCTGATGCGGGCGATCCACGCCCTGGGGTACGAGTACTGCACGCCGATCCAGGCCGAGGCGCTGGCCCAGACCCTGCTCGGCGGCGACGTGGTGGGCAAGGCCCAGACCGGCACCGGCAAGACCGCGGCCTTCCTGATCTCGATCCTCGCCTACTTCCTCGAGGAGGAGGCGCCCAACGCCCAGAAGCCGGGTGCGCCGCGGGCGCTGATCGTGGCCCCGACCCGCGAACTGGCGCTGCAGATCGAGAAGGACGCCAAGGCGCTGGCGCGCTTCACCGACCTCAAGGTGGCGAGCGTGGTGGGCGGCATGGACTACCAGAAGCAGCGCGAGGCGCTGGGCGACAAGCTCGACATCCTCGTCGCCACCCCGGGCCGCCTGCTGGACTTCCACGAGAAGCGCGACGTCGACCTCACCCAGGTGGAAGTGCTGGTGCTCGACGAGGCCGACCGCATGCTGTCGATGGGCTTCATTCCCGACGTCAAGCGCATCATCCGCCACACGCCGAACACCGAGCAGCGCCAGACCTTCCTGTTCTCGGCGACCTTCAGCCAGGACATCCTCAACCTGGCCAGCCAGTGGACCCATCAGCCGGCCCACGCGGAGATCGCGGTCACCGTTGACAATGCCGCCGACATCGACCAGCGCGTCTACCTGGTCGGCGACGAGGACAAGCAGCGCCTGCTGGTCAACCTGCTCAAGCAGGAGAGCTTCGATCGCGTGATGGTCTTCGGCAACCGCCGCGACCTGGTGCGCAAGCTCGACGACCTGCTCGAGAAGGCCGGCATCAACGCCGCCATGCTCTCCGGCGACGTGCCCCAGAACCAGCGCATCGC
>JAWWBV010000117.1:0-7124 GCA_033720795.1 Halomonas sp.
ACGCGCCCCGCGCGCTCACCGACATCGCGACCACCACCGAGCTGGACACCCTGTGGAGCGAGCGCGTCGGCAAGGGGCTGGGTGACGCCGGCTACCCGGTGGCGCCCGCCCAGGACGGCAACACCCTGTTCGCCGCCGACAGTCGCGGCCTGGTCGAGGCCCTCGACGCCGACACCGGCGAGACCCGCTGGGAGGTCGAGCTCGACACGCCGGTCTCCCGCGGCCTGACCGCGGTGGCCGACAGCCTCTTCCTGGCCACCCGCGACGGCGAGGTGCTCGCCCTCGACCAGGCCGACGGCCGCGTCCAGTGGCGCGCCCGGGTCACCAGCGAGGTGCTCGCCGCGCCCCAGGCCAGCCGCGAGCTGCTCGTGGTGCAGGCCGTCGACGGGCGCGTCACCGCGCTGGATCGCAACAGCGGCGCCGAACGCTGGGTCTACAGCGGCCCGCGCGCCTCGCTGAGCCTGCGCGGCACCGGCACGCCGACGGTGATCGATCCGGTGACCTTCGCCGGCTTCGCCAACGGCCGCCTGGTGACCCTGGACAACCGCAGCGGCCAGCCGCTGTGGGATCGCCGCATCGCCGTGCCCCGGGGCCAGAGCGAGATCGATCGCCTGGTCGACCTGGCCGGCCAGCCGGTCCTGACCCAGGACGGCCGCCTGTTCGTCACCAGCTACAACGGCCGCCTGGCCGCGCTGGACGCCCGCTCCGGCGAGGTGCTCTGGGCCCGGGAACTCTCCAGCTACCTGACCCCGATCCTGGTGGGCGACTTCCTGTTCGTGGTCGACGAGGCCAGCCACGTCATCGCCGTGGATGCCGGCAGCGGCGACGAGCTCTGGCGCAACGAGGCCCTGGAGGGTCGCTCGCTCACCGCCCCGGCCTACGCCACCGATCATCTGGTGGTGGGCGACGCCGAGGGCTACCTGCACCTGCTCGACGCCCGGGAGGGCGAGCTCGTCGGTCGCACCCACATCGACGGCTCGGGCCTCAGCGTGCGCCCGCTCACCGACCGTCGCCGCGTCTACGCGCTGGCCGACGACGGCACCCTGGACGCCCTGGAGCTTCGCCCATGACCCCGGTGATCGCCCTGGTCGGCCGTCCCAACGTCGGCAAATCGACCCTCTTCAACCGCCTGACCCGCTCCCGGGACGCCCTGGTGGCCGACTTCCCGGGCCTGACCCGGGACCGCAAGTACGGCAACGGCATGCTCGGCGACAAGGCCTACACGGTGATCGATACCGGCGGCATCAGCGGCGACGAGGAGGGCATCGACGCGGCCATGGCCGAGCAGTCGCTGGCCGCCATCGACGAGGCGGACATCGTGCTGTTCCTGGTCGACGCCCGGGCCGGCCTCAACGTCGCCGACGAGGCCATCGCCAACCACCTGCGGGTCAACCAGAAGAAGACCTGGCTGGTGGTCAACAAGGTCGACGGCCTGGAAGAGCACAGCGCCATGGCCGATTTCTGGCAGCTGGGGCTCGGCGACCCCCACGCCATCGCCGCCGCCCACGGTCGCAACGTCACCACGCTGATCGAGGAAGTGCTCAGCCCCTTCCCGGCCCGCGACGAGAGCATCCCCGCCGACACCGGCACCAAGGGCATCCGCATCGGCGTCATCGGCCGCCCCAACGTGGGCAAGTCGACCCTGGTCAACCGCCTGCTCGGCGAAGAGCGGGTGGTGGTCTTCGACGAGGCCGGCACCACCCGCGACGCCATCGAGATCCCCTTCGAGCGCCGCGGCAAGCCCTACGTGCTGGTGGATACCGCCGGGGTGCGGCGCCGCAGGAGCGTACGAGAGACCTACGAGAAGTTCTCGATCATCAAGACCCTGGAGGCGATCAAGGAGTGCCATGTCGCCATCATGGTGCTCGATGCCCGCACGGGGCTGGTGGAGCAGGACCTGCACCTGCTCGACTACGTGCTGACCAGCGGCCGTGCCCTGGTGCTCGCGGTCAACAAGTGGGACGGCCTGGAGAGCGAGGCCAAGGAGAAGATGCGCGCCGAGATCAAGCGCCGCCTGGGCTTCGCCGACTACGCCGACCTGCACTTCATCTCGGCGCTGCACGGCACCGGCGTGGGCGACCTCTATCCCTCCATCGAGCGCGCCTTCGCCTCGGCCAACTGCCACTGGTCGACCAACCGCCTGACCTCGATCCTGCAGGACGCGGTGGAGCAGCATCAGCCGCCCATGGTCCACGGCCGGCGCATCAAGCTGCGCATGGCCCACCAGGGCGGCAGCAACCCGCCGATCATCGTGGTCCACGGCAACCAGACGAGTTCGCTGCCGGAGGCCTACAAGCGCTACCTGACCAACACCTTCCGCAAGGTGCTCAAGGTCCGCGGCACGCCGATGCGCTTCGAGTTCCGCTCCGGTGACAACCCCTACGACAGCATGGCGGGGGCGAGCGACCGGGAGAAGGCCAAGAAGCGGGAACTGGGCCGCACCAAGGAGGCGCGCAAGAGCCGCCGCTGAGTCCTCACTCTGCTCTCCGACCCGGCCACCGCCCGGCCCGTCATCGATGACGGGCCGGGCGGTGTCGGCTGGGGCCGACAGGCCCGCTTGCGAGACGCGCAGAGAGGGGTGCCGGCGCCTTGACGCGGCGCCCCGCTGGCCCTCAAATACGCCTCCGCGCTGCACCGCAGCACCGCCCTTCCGGAGGATCCCCCGATGTGTCTTCGCCCCCTCGTGCGCCGCTGGCGCCTGCTCGCCCCGCTCTGCCTGGCCGCCCTGCTCGGCGGCTGCCTGGCGCTCCCCCAGACCGGCCTCTTCGCCTTCCGCCTGGCGGTGACCTCGCTGGGCGTGGAGGAGGTGCGCATCGGGCCGCTCGCCGTGGATGCGCGCCTCGACACCAGCGACCTGACCTCGCTGATCGCCTCCGGCCTCGGCGCCGGCAGCCTGCCGGTGAAGGCGACCCTGGCCATGGGCCTGGGCCTGCCGGTCGGCATGCCGCCGGTGGCGATGTCGGGCTTTCGCTGGCGCCTGGACATGCCCGGCGTGGAGCCGGTGAGCGGCGACTACGAGGAGCAGGTCACTCTCACCTCAGGCCAGGATGCCAAGCTGCGCCTGCCGGTGGCCTTCGACCTGCTGGGCGGCGACCGGGAGCGCCTGGCACCGATGGTGGAACTGGTGCGCCAGCTGGCCCGCCAGGGCGAGCTGCCCGCCGGCAGCGAGCTCGCCATCACCCCGGGCGACCTGAGCGGGCTCGGCATGACCCTGCCCGCCGGGCTGCTCACCCCCACCGTGCGCCTGGGCGTGGGGGAGGACGGTAGCCTGATTCCCCAGGGCTAGGGCTGGCACCGGGCCAACTTGGTGGTGCGCCCGTCGACGCTTGACGGTGCTGCACCGTCGACACTTGCCAGCCGCCGCCGATCGCTACGCCCCGTGCAGGCGCCGCCGGCCCACCCACTGGGTGGCGAACTGCCAGGCGCCCCGGCCGCTGCGTCCGCCGCGCAGGGTGGCGAAGCGGATCGCCTCGGCCCGGGCGTCGGCGTTCCAGTCCTCGCGGCCGCCGAGTTGGGTGACCCAGTGACAGCAGGCCTCCAGGTAGACGTCCTGGTTGAAGGGGTGGAAGCCGAGCCACAGCCCGAAGCGGTCGGAGAGCGAGATCTTCTCCTCGACGGCGTCGCCGTGGTGCAGCTCGTCGCCCACCAGGCGCGAGGCGTCGTTGTCGCCCATCGACTCCGGCAGCAGGTGGCGGCGGTTGGAGGTGGCGTAGAGCAGCACGTTGGGCGGCGGCCCGGTCAGGGCGCCGTCGAGCACGCTCTTGAGCGCCTTGTAGGCGTCGTCGTGGCCCTCGAAGGAGAGGTCGTCGCAGTAGACCACGAAGCGCTGGGGCTCGCGGCGCAGCAGCTCCACCAGCGTCGGCAGCGCCGCGAGGTCGTGGCGGTCGACCTGCACCAGGCGCAGGCCCTCGGCGGAAAGCCCGTTGAGCAGGGCGCGGATCAGCGACGACTTGCCGCTGCCCCGCGAGCCCCACAGCAGGGCGTGGTTGGCCGGCAGCCCCTGCAGGAAGGCGCGGGTGTTGTCGACCAGCGCCAGCTTCTGGCGCTCGATGCCCAGCAGGTCGTCGAGCCCCAGGGCGTCCCGCGGCGGCACCGGCAGCAGCCGCCCGCCCAGCGCATGGCGCTGCCAGAGCGCGGCGACGTCGCGGGTCCAGTCGACCTCCTGGGGCGGCGGCAGCCAGGGCTCGAGGTGATCGAGCAGCGTGAGCAAACGACGCGACAGCTCGGTGTCCATGGGGGCTTCCTCCAGGTGTGCATGTTTCGCGGTTGACCTCACCGGCGTTCGGGGTATCTTGTGGCGAACCTCGACGCCCCGTCCAGAGTCTCAGTGACCTGGAACCGACAGGAGCTCTTCATGCGCTGGATTCACTGCCTCGCCATCGGCGCCCTGAGCGTCAGCCTCGCCGCCTGTACCACCTCGCCCACCGGACGCTCGCAGCTGACCCTGATGTCCGACGAGCAGCTCGACCAGATGGGGGCCCAGGCCTTCGCCCAGTACCAGCAGGAGCTGCCGACGGTCGGCGGTGCCCCGCTGCGCTACGTGCAGTGCGTGACCGAGGCCGTGGTGCGTGCCCTGCCGCCCCAGGCGCGGGACCAGAACTGGCAGGTCAAGGTCTTCGCCTCCGAGCAGGCCAATGCCTTCGCGCTGCCCGGCGGCTACGTGGGCATCAACACCGGCCTGCTCCAGGTCGCCCGCAACCAGGATCAGCTCGCCGCGGTGATCGGCCATGAGATCGCCCATGTGCTGGCCCGCCACGCCAACGAGCGCGCCTCGACCGAGACCGCCACCCAGCTCGGCCTGTCGGCGATCTCGTCGGCCGCCGGCATGCAGGGCGCCGGGGGCGAGACCATGATGGCGGCGCTGGGCATGGGCGCCCAGTACGGCATCCTGCTGCCCTTCTCGCGCAGCCACGAGAGCGAGGCCGATACCCTGGGCCTGACCCTGATGGCCGACGCCGGCTTCGACCCGCGGGAGAGCGTCGCGCTGTGGAACAACATGAGCGCGGCGGGCGGCGCCCGGCCGCCGGTCTGGCTCTCCACCCACCCGAGCCACGGCCAGCGCATCGGCGGCCTGGAAGCGGGCCTGGGCGAGGCCATGGCGCGCTATGAGCAGGCCCGCCGGGCCGGCCGCACCCCCAACTGCCCACGCCCCTGAAGGAACGCACGATTCCCATGCTGAAGCTCGGACTGCTGCTGCTGATACTGCCCATCCTGGTGCTGATGGGCGTCTATTTCGTCGAACTGGGGGACGTGCGGGACTGCGTGCTGCTCCAGGAGGGGCACTGGGACTATCGCGCCGGCGTCTGCCGCGAGGCCGCCCAGCCCTTCGTGCCCTGGGTCGACCGCCATCCCTGGCTGGTCAACGGCGGCATGCTGCTCTCGGTGGCCGGCATGGCGATGTGCATGGTGGGGCTGTACGTCAAGAAACGCTGAGGGCGCCGCACGGCGCTCACAGCGCGCGGCGCAGCGCCTCGAGCACCGGGGCGGTGTCGGGGCGCTTGCCGCGCCACTGGAAGAACGACTCGGCGGCCTGCTCCACCAGCATGCCCAGGCCGTCGACGGGCCGGGCGCCGCGCTCGGCCGCCCAGCGCAGGAACACCGTGGGCGCGGCCCCGTACATCATGTCGTGGGCGGTCGCCCCGGGCGCGAAGAGCGCGTCGGGCAGCGGCGGCAGGTCCCCGGCGAGGCTCGCGCTGGTACCGTTGATCACCAGGTCGAAGGGCCCCTCCACCGCCGCGAAGCCGTCGCCGACGATCGGCCCCAGGTCGCCGAAGTCCTCCGCCAGGGCCTCCGCCTTGGCCGCGGTGCGGTTGGCGATCCGCACGCTCGAGGGCGCCTCGGCGAGCAGCGGCTCCAGCACCCCGCGCACGGCGCCACCGGCGCCCAGCACCAGGACCCGCGCCCCGGCGAGGCGCACCCCGTGACGCTGGAGATCGCGCACCAGGCCGACGCCATCGGTGGTGTCGCCATACGTCAGCCCGTTGCCGCCGAGGATCAGGGTGTTCACTGCCCCGGCGCGGCGGGCGCGCTCGCTCAGGGTGTCGCAGAGCGCGAAGGCCGCCTCCTTGAAGGGCACGGTGACGTTGGCCCCGCGCCCGCCCTCGGCCACGAAGGCGCGCCAGGCGCCGGCGAAGTCGTCCAGTGGCGCCTCGATGGCGGTGTATTCCAGGCGCTCGCCGGTCTGCTCGGCGAAGGCCGCGTGGATGGCCGGCGACTTCGAGTGGCCGACCGGGTGGCCGAAGACGCAGTAGCGATCGATCATGTCTCGTTCTCCTCGGCCGCCTCGCCCAGCCAGTCGCGGGGTGTCAGGTAGTCGTCCAGCGCCGCCTCGGCGCTGCCCGGCTCCGGGTGCCAGTCGTAGATCCAGCGCGCCAGGGGCGGCATCGACATCAGGATCGACTCGGTGCGCCCGCCGCTCTGCAGGCCGAACAGGGTGCCCCGGTCCCACACCAGGTTGAACTCCACGTAGCGGCCGCGGCGGTAGAGCTGGAAGTCGCGCTCGCGCTCGCCGAAGGGGGTGTCGCGGCGGCGCCGCACGATGGGCAGGTAGGCGTCGAGGAAGCTGTCGCCCACGGCGCGCTGGAAGGCGAAGCTCGCCTCGAACCCCTCCTCGTTGAGGTCGTCGAAGAAGAGCCCGCCGACGCCGCGGGTCTCGTCGCGGTGCTTCAGGGTGAAGTAGTCGTCGCACCACGCCTTGTAGCGCGGATAGGCCGCCTCGCCGAAGGGCGCGCAGGCGTCGCGGGCCACCCGGTGCCAGTGCACCACGTCCTCGAACACCGGGTAGTAGGGGGTCAGGTCGTAGCCGCCGCCGAACCACCACACCGGCGCCTCGCCCGCCTTCTCGGCGATGAAGAAGCGCACGTTGCCGTGGCTGGTCGGCACGTGGGGGTTCTCCGGGTGCAGCACCCAGGAGACCCCCACCGCGTGGAAGCTGCGCCCGACGAGTTCCGGGCGCGCCGCGGTGGCCGAGGGCGGCAGGCGCTCGCCGAAGACGTGGGAGAAGTTGACGCCGCCCTTCTCGAAGAGCCGGCCCTGCTCGATCACGCGAGAGCGGCCGCCGCCGCCCTCCTCGCGCTGCCAGCTGTCCTCGCGGAAGCGGCCGCCGTCCTCGGCGGCCAGCGCCG
>JAWWBV010000118.1:0-7107 GCA_033720795.1 Halomonas sp.
ATCGAAGACGCGGAAGACGTCGACGCCGTTGGTCCTGGCGCGTTCGACGAACTTGTCGACGAGATCATCGCCATAGTGGCGGTAGCCGAGCAGGTTCTGGCCGCGCAGCAGCATCTGCTGGGGGGTGTTGGGCATCGCCTCCTTCAACGCCCGTATCCGCTCCCACGGATCCTCGCCGAGATAGCGGATACAGGCGTCGAAGGTGGCGCCGCCCCAGGACTCCAGCGACCAGAAGCCGACACGATCGAGTTTCTCGGCGATCGGCAGCATGTCGTCCAGGCGCATGCGGGTGGCGAACAGCGACTGATGGGCGTCGCGCAGGACCACGTCGGTGATGCCGAGCGGGCGTGGCTTGTCATTCATGGTGTTGACCTTGTCGTTATAGATGGAAGGGGAAGGCGAGAGGCTCGACTCAGCGCTTGCGACGCCGGCGATAGCGATGCACCGCCGCGCTGATGACCACGGTGAGGTCATCGTCCTGGCGCGCGGCCGGGGCACGGGAATCACGGACAGCGGGAACGACCGGCTCGGGGAAGAAGCGGCCGATCGTCTTGGACATCAGCGTGGTGACGCCCACCAGTACGGTAAGAAAAACAAAGACGAAGCCCATACCGAGGCCCATCAGGGCGAGGCCCTCGTTGATCAGCTGTGAATCCTGCATGCGAATTCTCCTGACTATTGCGGCAAGTTGGGCGAGTTACGGCAAAAAAACCCGACTTGCGCATTTTTTGTGATCATATAACCTGCCAGATCCTCGACAGATTGCAATGGCGGCATGGTGGAAGTCAGCGTTGTTAATTTACTACATAAGGGCCGAATCGGCCTAGCGCCCATGGAGGGGGTCATCGATGCGGTGACCCGCGACCTGCTGACGCGCGCCCCCGGCTTCGACTGGGTGGTGACCGAGTTCGTGCGCGTCGTCGATACTCGGCTGCCGCCCCGCGTCTTCTACAAGCACTGCCCGGAGCTCGAGGCCGAGACGTCCCCTACCACCCCGAGCGGCGTGCCGGTGACGCTGCAGCTGCTGGGCTCCGATCCTGCGGCATTGGCCGCCAATGCCCGGCAGGCGCTGCGCCTCGGCGCCACCGGTGTGGATCTCAATTTCGGCTGCCCGGCCAAGCTGGTCAATCGCCACGACGGCGGCGCCTCGCTGCTTCGCGACCCGCGCCGCGTGCATGCCGCGGTGGCGGCGGTGCATGCGGCCGTGGGCGAGGCGATCCCGGTGACCGCCAAGATCCGCCTGGGCTTCGCCGACCGTCGCCTGGCGCTGGCCTGCGCCCAGGCCACCCAGGACGCCGGCGCCAGGCGACTGGTGGTTCATGGCCGCACCCGCGATGAGGGCTATCGCCCCCCGGCCCACTGGGAGTGGATCGGACGCATCCGCCAGCGCCTCGCCATCCCGGTGGTCGCCAACGGCGACATCTGGACCCTGGAAGACTACTGGAAGGCGCGCACCCTCTCCGGCTGCCGCGACGTGATGCTCGGCCGCGGCGCCCTGGCCGACCCTCGGCTGGCTGCCCGCATCCGCCACTGGCAGGCCACCGGCGAGCGCCTGCCGGCGACGCCCTGGCAGGCACGCGCGGCGATCCTCGGCGAATTTGCTGCAACGCAGCGTAGCACGCTTCCCGACCGCGTCGTCACCTCGCTGCTCAAGCAGTGGCTCAACCATATGCGCCAGCGCGACGCCGAGGCCGCCCGACGTTTCCAGGCGCTCAAGCGCATCACCCGGCTCGACGCCCTGCTCGAGGGCCTGGCCGCGCCCGCTCTCCGCGCCACCTCCCCCGCCACCGCCGAGGCGACGCTCGGCGCCTAGCCGCCCCCCATCGCCTCGAGGAAGCGCCGATGGCCCACCTGGGCCCGCCCCAGGGGCGTCGCCACCAGGTGCACCTCCTGGCCGGGCGCACACTGGGCGAGCCGCGCGCAGGCCAGCGGCGTCAGGGTGCCCAGGCGCGGATAGCCGCCGATGGTCTGGCGATCGTTGAGCAGCGCGATGGGCTGGCCATCGGGGGGCACCTGGACCGCGCCCAGCGCGATGCCCTCGGAGATCAGCCCGGGCAGCCGGCAGTTCAGCGCCGGCCCGCGCAGCCCGTTCAAGGGCGTGGCGAAACCGAGCCGCTGCCCCTCGCGCAGGGTGATGGCGCGCCAGGGCGCGACCGCCTCCCCCTCGACGCTTGCCTGCAGGTCCGCCCCGCCGAGCGCCAGCCGCGTGGTCCGCTCGGCGACGAGGACGAGCCCGCCCAGCGAGACCTCGAGCGCCGCCGCGCCCCAGGCGTTGCCCAGCAGGCGATTGGCCCAGGCGAAGGCGTGCGGGTCGGCCGGCCCGCCCTGGGTGACGCCGAGCCGACGGGTGCCGAAGCGACCGGCATCCTGGAGCATGGCCAGCGGCCCGGCCCGCTCGACCCGCAGGTAGCCCACGGTGCGCTGAGTCATGACGAGGCCTCCGCCAGCGGAGCCACGGGGGCGGTATCGCCGCCCAGGCGCTCGAATTCACGGCGGGTGATGGCGGTGAAGCGCACCCGATCGCCGACCGCCAGCAGGCTCAACCCCTCGCGGCCGAGGTCGAAGAGTCGCACAGGCGTGCGCCCCAGCAGGTTCCAGCCCCCCGGCGAGACCCGCGGGTAGGCCGCCGTCTGTCGACCGGCCAGCGCCACGCTACCGGCCGGCACCCGGGACCTCGGCGTGGCCAGGCGCGGCGCCTCGAGGCGCGCATCCACGCTCCCCATGAAGGCGAAGCCCGGCGCGAAGCCCAGTGCGAAGACGCGGTACTCCCGCCCCGTGTGCAGGCCGATCACCTCGTCTCGCGACAGCCCGGTGAGCGCCTGCAGCTGCTCGAGTTCCGGCCCCGTGGCGGGGTCATACCACACCGGCAGCGTCTTGACCTCGCCCCCCGGCCCCTCCTCGCCCGCCGCCGGGTCCTCGAGCAGCGCGGCGAGGCGGGTGCGAGCCTCGGCCGCCGTCAGGCGCAGGGGGTCGTAGTGCACCAGCAGGGTGGTGTAGGACGGCACCAGGTCGACCAGCGCTGCACCGAAGGCCGCCTCGCAGCGCCGGCACAACGCCATCATCGCCGGCATGTGGGCCTCGTCGATGGTGTCGAACAGGCGCACCAGCCAGGCGTCGACGCCGGCATTCTCCAGACGTGGGCGCATAATGCCTCTCCTCGCCGTTGGGTGATCGGGCCCCGCGGCCGGGGCCCGGGGCCCGGGACTCAGCAGCAGCGCTGACGCTTGATCTCGGTCCAGTCGGTATCCGGCGCACGACGCCCGTGGCGGCCGCGATAGGGCGCGGGCTCCGGCGAGCGCCAGCCGGCCAGGCGCGCCTCGTCCAGGGCGTAGATCTCGACGCCGAGGGGGTTACAGGTCTCCAGCGGATCCCGCGCGTCGGGGCCCCACAGGTCCACCGACAGGTCGCCGCCGGGGCAGCAGGACAGGGCGCAGAGCAGATCGATCTCGGCGAAGAACTCGAGGTAGTCGCCTTGGCGTGCCGGGCAGGCCTTCATGAAGTACTGGTCGTCGTCGTTGAGCCCGGTGCACTGGAAGATGTTGAGCACGTCGTGGACGTCGAACTCGGTCAGCCCCCAGGGCTCCACGGCGCGCACCAGATTGGAGTGGCAGTGGAAGTCGAAGTCCTCGCCGGTGAGCAGGCGATTGACGTAGGGGTCGCAGCGCGTGCCCAGCAGGTCGTGGACGCGCCCGCCCTCGTCGTCGACCCCGTAGTCGGCCAGGGTGTCGTCGATGATGGTGGCCATCGGCCGCAGGTAGGGCAGCGTCGACCAGAGGCGATCATAGGTGCTGACGTGGGCGCGCTGCAGCTGGCGGGTGCGCGAGGCCCACATCCGCTCCCGCGGGTTGTGCAGGTTCCACATGTTGAAGTCGCCGACCTGGGAGCCCTCGGTCACCTTGACCCGAAAGACGTGCCCCGCCGGCACCTTCCATGCCAGGCCGTCGCGCAGCGGCACGGTATGCTCGGCCACCAGGCGGCGCGCGCCGTGCGCCTCGGTCAGGCGGTCGTAGAAGGCCTGGTCCACGTCGAGGATCGAGCCCTGGGTGGCCTGGTAGGCCGCGGGTACCTTACTGCTCATGGGGAACTCCTTATGCCTTGGCGGCGGTCGGTTCAGAGTGGGAATCCTGGGGGCGGCGCCAGGTGCGCATCAGGGTCTCGAAGCAGTCGCGCTCGGCGCGCCCCTCGCCGAGGCGGCTGACCAGGAGCACCGCCAGCAGCGACAGCGCGAAGCCCGGCACCACCTCGAACATGTCGAAGATGCCCGCCGGGCCGCCGGAGAGCGGCTTCCAGACGGCCACGGTCACCGCACCCACCAGCAGGCCGGCGATCGCGCCGTTGCGGGTCATGCCGCGCCAGAACAGCGACAGCAGGATGACCGGGCCGAAGGCCGCGCCGAAGCCGCCCCAGGCGTAGGAGACGAGATCGAGGATGCTGCTGTCGCGATCCTGGGCCATGAAAGTGGCCAGCAGGGCCACGACCAGCACGCTCGCCCGGCTCATCCAGACCAGCTCGCGCTGGCTCGCCGCGGGGCGCACGAAGCCACGATACAGATCCTCGGCCAGGGCACTGGAGCAGACCAGCAGCTGGGAGTCGATGGTGCTCATGATGGCCGCCAGCACGCCGGCCAGCACGAAGCCCGCCACCCAGGGGGTGAGCATGGCGTTGGAGAGCTCGATGAAGACGCGCTCGCTGTTCTCGAGGCTGCCGCCGAACCAGTGGTAGCCCAGCGCGCCGACCGCCACCGCGGAGCCCATGGTGATCGCCGACCACAGCAGGGCGATGCGGCGCGAGACCTTGACGTCCTCCCGGCGCTTGAGCGCCATGAAGCGCACCACCACGTGGGGCTGGCCGACATAGCCGATGGCCCAGCCGGCCAGCGACAGCACGCCGACCAGGGTCATGCCCTCCATCAGCCCGCCCAGCGGCTCGACGGCCTCGGCCGAGGCGACCGCCGGCGAGGCCTCACCGTTGCTCAGCGCCAGCAGCGTCATGATCGCCACCGCGAACAGCGCCGCGGCCATCATCAGCCCCTGGATCAGGTCGGTCCAGGAGGCGGCCAGGAAGCCCCCGAGGAAGGTGTAGGAGACGATCACCGCCGCGCCGACCCACAGCGCCACCCGGTAGTCGATCTCGAAGAGGCTCTCGAAGAGCACCGCGCCGCCCACCAGGCCGGCCGAGACGTAGAAGGTGAAGAACACCAGCATCACCACCGAGGAGACGGTGCGCAGGATCCGCTGACGGTCGACGAAGCGCGCCTCGAGGTAGTCGGGGATGGTCAGGGCATTGCCGGCGGCCTCGGTGAAGACCCGCAGCCGCTCGGCGATCAGCGACCAGTTGAGGTAGACGCCGAGCAGGGTCCAGGCCGCGATCCAGGCCTGGGAGAGCCCACCCGAGAAGATCGCCCCCGGCAACCCCATCAGGGCCCAACCGCTCAGGTCGGAGGCGCCGGCACTCAGGGCGGCGACGCCGGGGGGCAGGTTGCGCCCGCCGAGGATGTAGTCCGAGAGATCGCGCGTGGCGAGATAGAAGTAGATCCCGATGCCGAGCATCAGCATCAGGTAGATCGCGAAAGACATCAGTACCGAAGTGCTCATGGACAGCCCCGCCTTGAACCTTGTTGTCGATTGTGGAGGTCGATCTCCCCGCGCCGGCGACAGGTACGAGTGCACCAGGCGAGAGGGGGCGCTCAGGCTATCGATGAAGATCAGTCAAAAAAAGTGATATAAAATCCTCCCGAACATGACATGAGATCACATATGCCGCGCCCGTCCCTCTCCGCCCTCAAGACCTTCGAGGTGGTCGCGCACAGTGGCAGCCTGACGGCCGCCGCGGCGATCCTGAGCGTCACCCAGTCGGCGGTCAGCCACCAGCTGCGCCGCCTGGAGACGGTGCTCGACGCTCGCCTGATCACCCGCCAGGGGCGCGGCATCGGCCTGACCCCGCGGGGCGCCCAGCTGGCGGAGGAGCTGCGGGAAGGCTTCACGCGGATCGACACGGCGGTCGACACCTTCGTCCGGCAGCAGAGCGGCCACCAGCTGCGCATCGGCTGCCTGCCCTCGGTGGCCGTACGCTGGCTGATCCCCCGCCTCAGCCGCTTCCGGCGCCGCCATCCCGGCGTCTCGATCAGCCTGCAGTACGCCGGCGCCCTCGAGGAGCAGCTGCCCCGTGATGCCGACGTGCTGATCACCTGGCAGGATGCGGCCCCCACCGTGGCGGCCGAGCGGCTACGCCTCTTCAGCGGCGCCACCTGGCCGGTGGCGAGCCCGCTCTACCTGGAGCGTGCCGCTCCCCTGGCGACCCCCGGCGACCTCCTGAACCAGGAGCTGCTCCACGACGAGTCCCATCGGCCCTGGCAGCAGTGGTTTCGCCACCAGGGGCTGATGCCGCCGATGATCGACACGGGCGTGCTCTACCAGGACTTCAACCTGCTGAGTGCGGCGGCGGTGGCCGGCCAGGGGGTCGCCCTCTGCCCGCCGGTGCTGATCGAGAACGAACTGGCCCAGGGCACCCTGATCCGGCTCTTCGATGCCCCGGCCAACGAGGAGCGCGCCTACTGGCTCTTCTATCGCCCGGACCCCACCGCGGCGATGCTGGCCTTTCGCGACTGGCTGGCGGCGGAGGCGAGCGCCCTGTCCGCCGCCCCCCGGGAGGCGGACGGCCGCTGAGGCGGGCGCGCGCGGCGGCAGGAGAGCTAACGGAAAAAACGAGCGGGCAAAAAAAGAGGCGCACGTCGCAAAGCGACGGCGCCCCAAACGATCGCGGAGCCGGGGCCCATCCTGGGCGCGGCCGGTCCGGCTAGCGAGAAAACATCGAAACAAAACAGAAGACCCGCCCTCTGGTGAGGACGGGTCGATATCTGGCGCGCCCGGGAGGATTCGAACCTCCGACCACCTGATTCGTAGTCAGGTACTCTATCCAGCTGAGCTACGGGCGCTTGACCTTCACGTGTCGATAATGGCGGAGAGGGAGGGATTCGAACCCTCGAAGAGGCTATAAACCCCTTACTCCCTTAGCAGGGGAGCGCCTTCAGCCACTCGGCCACCTCTCCCTCATCGGCACGGTGCGTATCCTACCGTTCTGTAAGGCCATTGTCCAGCGGTCCCGGCA
>JAWWBV010000119.1:0-7066 GCA_033720795.1 Halomonas sp.
ACTTCTTCTTCCAGGTGGTGTTCGTGGCCACCGCCATGTCCATCGTCTCCGGCGCCGTGGCCGAGCGCATGAAGCTGTGGGCCTTCCTGGCCTTCGCCGTGGTCATGACCGGCTTCATCTACCCGGTGTCCGGCTACTGGACCTGGGGCGGCGGCTGGCTGGCCGAGGTCGGCTACTCCGACTACGCCGGCTCGGGCATCGTGCACCTCGCCGGTGCAGCGGCGGCGCTCGCCGGGGTCATCGTGCTCGGCCCGCGCAAGGGCAAGTACGGCAAGGACGGCAGCATCTACGCCATCCCCGGCGCCAACCTGCCGCTGGCCACCCTGGGCACCTTCATCCTGTGGATGGGCTGGTTCGGCTTCAACGGCGGCTCCGAGCTGAAGATGTCCGACGTCGCCTCCGCCAACAACGTGGCCCAGGTGTTCGTGAACACCAACGCGGCCGCCGCCGGCGGCGTGATCGCCGCGCTGATCCTGGCCAAGCTGTGGTTCCGCAAGGCCGACCTGACCATGTCGCTGAACGGCGCCCTGGCGGGCCTGGTGGCCATCACCGCCGACCCGCTCTCGCCCAGCGCCCTGGGTGCCGCCATCATCGGCGCCGTGGGTGGCCTGCTGGTGGTGGTCGCCATCGTGACCCTGGACAAGCTGAAGCTGGACGACCCGGTGGGCGCCATCTCCGTGCACGGCGTGGTGGGCATCTGGGGCGTGCTGGCGGTGCCGCTGACCAATGGCGATGCCGGCTTCGGGGCGCAGGTCATCGGCATCCTCGGCATCTTCGCCTGGGTGTTCGTGGCCAGCCTGATCGTCTGGCTGATCCTCAAGGCCGTGATGGGCATCCGGGTCACCGAGGAGGAGGAGTACGAGGGGGTCGATCTGACCGAATGCGGCCTGGAAGCCTACCCCGAGTTCGGCGCCTCCAAGTCGTGAGACGCGCCCCGTGTGAGCCCATGCGCACGTCCTGGCCCCCTTCGGGGGGCTTTTTCATTACTCTCACACCGGGTGTATGCTCTGGCACAATGAGTACGGCAAGGGTGGCGGCGCTCGCCACCGACCCACGGACACGACGAGGATCAAGACCATGAAACTGGTGACCGCCATCATCAAGCCGTTCAAGCTCGACGACGTACGGGAGTCGCTCTCCGAGATCGGCGTCCAGGGCATCACCGTGACCGAGGTCAAGGGCTTCGGCCGCCAGAAGGGCCACACCGAGCTCTACCGCGGCGCCGAATACGTCGTCGACTTCCTGCCCAAGGTGAAGCTCGAGGTGGCCGTGGACGACGACATGGCCGAGAAGGTGATCGATGCCATCACCCAGGTGGCCAACACCGGCAAGATCGGCGACGGCAAGATCTTCGTCACCGCCCTGGAGCAGGTGCTGCGCATCCGCACCGGCGAGACCGGCAAGGACGCGGTCTAAGCACCAAGCGGCCAAGCAGAGTCTTGGCCCAAGTGACAAGAAGCAAGAAACCCCACCCGAGGTTAGCCCGGTGGGGTTTCGCGCTTCTGCTTCGCTGACTATCGCGCATCACCAAACAGCTTGGCGGCTCGGCGCTTGTGGCTCGGCGCTGCTTACTTCTCGACGAAGGCGCGCTCGATCACGTAGTCGCCGGGCTCGCCCATGCGCGGCGAGATGGTGAAGCCGAGCTCGTCGAGCAGGTCGCTGGTGTCGTCGAGCATCGCCGGGCTGCCGCAGATCATGGCGCGGTCCTGCTTGGGGTCGATGGCCGGCAGGCCGGTATCCTCGGCGAGCTTGCCGCTGCGGATATGGTCGGTCAGCCGCCCCATGGTATGGAACTCCTCGCGGGTCACCGTGGGGTAGTAGACCAGCTTCTCGCTGATCTCCTCGCCCAGGTACTCGTGGGCCGGCAGGTCCTTCTGGATGAAGTCGGCGTAGGCCAGCTCGTTGACGTTGCGCACGCCGTGCACCAGCACCACCTTCTCGAAGCGCTCGTAGACCTCCGGGTCCTGGATCAGGCTCATGAACGGCGCGAGGCCAGTGCCGGTGGAGAGCAGGTAGAGGTTGCGTCCCGGCAGCAGGTCGTCGGTGACCAGGGTGCCCGTGGGCTTGCGGCTGACCATGATCTGGTCGCCCACCTTGAGGTGCTGCAGCCGCGAGGTCAGCGGGCCGTCCTGCACCTTGATGCTGAAGAACTCCAGGTGGTCCTCGTAGTTGGGGCTGGCGATGGAGTAGGCCCGCATCAGCGGCTTGCCGTTCACCTCGAGGCCGATCATCACGAACTGGCCGTTCTTGAAGCGCAGGCTGCGCTCCCGGGTGGTGCGGAAACTGAACAGGGTGTCGTTCCAGTGATGCACACTGAGAACGTCCTCAAGCGCAAACTTGCTCATGCCGGCTCCTTTGATATTCCAAAAAAGAATAAATTTGCCTGATAGACTGATGCAGCAATTCTAAGAGCCGGGGTACTATCTGTTAAATGGATTGTATGGATAACGCTTATCTATACTCTGGATATCAAGTCTAGGCAGTCCACCCGCGGGGCAATCGCAGCTGGGTCTACTGAGGGGCTCCGGGGACCGGTCGACGGATCAGCCCCGAGCGATAACGCCAACTGCACTAGCCCTGGGTCCACCCGCCGAGGAGTGTCATGCGCTACACCCTGCGTCAGCTGGAGGTCTTCGTCGCCGTCGCCCAGCACGAGAGCGTCTCCCGGGCGGCCCGCGCCCTGGCGCTCTCGCAGTCGGCGACCAGCACCGCCCTGGCCGAGCTGGAGCGGCAGTTCGACTGCCGGCTGCTCGACCGCCTCGGCAAGCGCCTCAAGCTCAATGCGCTGGGCTTCCAGCTGCTGCCCAAGGCGGTGGCCCTGCTCGACCGCGCCGAGGAGGTGGAGGAGCTGCTACGCGGCCAGCAGGGCATCGGCATCCTCGACGTGGGCGCCACCCTGACCATCGGCAACTACCTGGCGACCCTGTTGATCAGCGACTTCATGCAGCGCCACCCGGGCAGCCGCGTACGCCTCTCGGTACGCAACACCCGCACCATCATCGAGAGCGTGCGCCAGCATGAGCTCGACCTGGGGCTGATCGAGGGGCAGTGCGAGGAGGAGGACGTGATCACCCAGCCCTGGGTGGAGGACGAGCTGGCGGTGTTCTGCTCGCCGCGTCACCCGCTGGCCCACGGCGGCCCGGTGGAACTCGACCGGCTGTTGCGGGAGGCCTGGATCATGCGCGAACAGGGCTCCGGCACCCGCCTGACCCTGGAGCAGGCCGCCCGGCATCGCCGCGGGCGCTTCAACATCCTGCTCGAGCTGGAACACACCGAGGGCATCAAGCGAGCGGTGGAGTCGGGAGTCGGCATCGGCTGCGTCTCCAAGCTGGCGCTGCGTGACGCCTTCCGCCGCGGCAGCCTGGTGCCCATCGCCACCCCGGAGCTCGACCTGAGCCGCCAGTTCTCCTTCATCTGGCATCGCCACAAGTACCTGGCCACCGGCATGCGCGAGTTCCTCAAGCTGTGCCGGCAGATGACCGAGGGCATTCGCCGCAGCGACCAGATCGACCTGCCCCAGGTGCCCTGAGGCGAAGGGCCTGACGCCGAGCGCCCCAAACGCGAACGGCCCGGCCACAGGAGCCGGGCCGTTCGCCGCGTGGGGCGCCTAGCGCAGGTCGCGGACCGCCTCCTGGATATCGGCAGCGGAGGCCTTGGTGAGGTCCTTGGCGAGCGTATGGATCACCAGCTTGGCGGTGGGGCCATCGACCTTGTCGCGCAGCCGGCCCAGAAAGCGCGGCGGGGCAACAAGGATCAGCTTCTCCATGCTGTTGTCGACGCGGGCACGATAGAGTCGCTCGGCGACCTCGCGGGCAAACATCTCTTCATGATGCTGGGACGCCACATTCTCACCGCCGGCACTGCGGGCCGTGGTCGAGGTCGACTCGTGGACATCGCCGCCCCGATCGGTGACCAGGTCGCCCTCGTGCAGGCGCCCCTCGGTGTGCACGAGGCTATCCAGCTCGCTGATCGCGAGTCCATCGCGGGTAAACAAGCGTGCCCGCGCCGCATCCGCCACCACGATATAGGTCGTCATAGTCGCTCCTCGATGCCGGTGAATGGACGAAGGCCCGCCCGACGGACACCCGCCTTCGTCTCTGATTCAACCTTGGCAAGCGCCCCGGGGTTGGTCAACCGGCAACGCCGGTGACAGAGCGAGACTGCAGCAGGCCGGGAACTGGGGTAGCATCACGCCTCGCCCGACACGGAGGTCGGCGCGCCTCATCGCCGCGATGTGCATTCCCCCGGGAGGATCCCCCATGCGACAGTTCCTGTTTCCCCGCCGGCCGCTGGCTCGCGCCACCGTGCTGACCTGTCACCTGCTGCTGCAGCTCGGCCTGCTGGCCGGCGCCGCCCTGTGGCTGGCCCCGCACGCCCCATGGCTCATGCAAAGCGACGCGGCACCCCGCGCCTGGTTGCCCCTGGCGCTGGGCGGCGGGCTCTGGCTGCTGGCCGCCATGGCCCTGCGCCTGGCGGCCGAACTCGCCCTGCTGCCCCACCACCTGAGGGCGCAGCGTCCCGGCTTCGCCCCGGCCGCCGTGGTCACCCGCTCCTGGGAGCGGCGCCCGGCGGTGCATGACGACGCCCACGCCTGGACCAGTGCGGCGCGGCGCGGCAACGACGAGGAGGAGAGCGTCCTGGGCAGCCCCCGGGTGGTGCGCGGCGCCCAACGCCGGGCGCCGGCCCGCGCCACCGGCGAGCCCACCCTGGACTTGAACCGGCCCGGCGAACCGGAACCCGCGGCCGTCAACGAGCCGCGGCTCTAGGCGAAAGCCCAGACCGGGGCCGAGCCCCCTCGGCCGCGCTCACCCCTCGGCCGCGCGGCGCCCTCTCAGGTGGCGCAGGGCCTTGAGCCCGGCCACCGCGCAGGCCGCTCCCAGGGTGTTGGCGAGGATGTCCTGCAGGTCGCCGCCGAGGCGACCCGGCACGGGGATCTGGGCGACCTCGATGGCCGCGCCGAACAGCACGCTGATCAGCAGGGCCCGCGGCAGGCGCACCCCGGCGAGCCCGAGCAGGCCCGCCAGGCCGGCGTAGCCGATGAAGTGGTTGGCCTTGTCCCAGGGCAGCGACTCGGGCAGCTCGCTTCCCGGCGTCAGGCTGCCCCAGGCGATCACCAGGGCCGCCAGCACGGCCAGCACCGCCCACAGGCGGCGCCAGGTCGTCTCGCCTTTCGGAACTACCGGCGCCACCGCCGCCTCAGTCCTGGGCGATCTGGCGGTGGTAGGCCGGGCTCAGGTCGTGCAGGGCCTCCATGAAGGCCGTGACGTGATCCGGGTCGGTGAACTGATTGATGCCGTGACCCAGGTTGAAGATGTGACCGGGGCCGTGGCCGTAGCTGTCGAGGGTGCGCGCCACCTCGGCACGAATCGCCGAGGGACGGGCGAACAGCACGTTGGGATCGAGGTTGCCCTGCAGGGCGACACGATGGCCGACCCGCGCCCGGGCGGAGGAGAGCTCGGTGGTCCAGTCCAGGCCCACGGCATCGGAGCCCGCCGCCGCGATGTCCTCGAGCCACTGGCCGCCGTTCTTGGTGAACAGGATCACCGGCACCCGGCGCCCCTCGTGCTCGCGGATCAGGCCGGCCACGATCTGCTCCATGTAGCGCAGCGAGAACTCCAGGTAGGCCGGCGTCGACAGCGCCCCGCCCCAGGTATCGAAGATCTGCACCGCCTGGGCCCCGGCGCGGATCTGGGCGTTGAGGTAGTCGGTGACCGCGTGGGCCAGGGTGTCGAGCAGCCGGTGCATGGCGTCCGGCGCGTCGTAGAGCATCGTCTTGACGTGGCGGAAGTCCTTGCTGGAGGCGCCCTCCACCATGTAGGTCGCCAGCGTCCAGGGGCTGCCGGAGAAGCCGATCAGCGGCACCCGGCCGCCCAGCTCGCGGCGGATGGTCGAGACGGCCCGCATCACGTAGTCCAGGTCGCGCTCGGCGTCCGGCGCCGCCAGGGCATCCACCTCGGCCGCGGTGCGCACCGGCTTGCGGAATTTCGGCCCCTCGCCGGTCTCGAAGTAGAGCCCCAGCCCCATGGCATCGGGGATGGTGAGGATGTCCGAGAAGAGGATGGCCGCGTCCAGCGGGAAGCGCTCCAGCGGCTGCAGGGTGACCTCACAGGCCAGCTCCTGGTTGCGGCAGAGATCCATGAAGCTGCCGGCATGGCCGCGCACCTCACGATACTCCGGCAGGTAGCGGCCGGCCTGGCGCATCATCCAGACCGGGGTGCGGTCGACGGGTTGACGCGCCAGGGCGCGCAGAAAGCGGTCGTTCTTGAGTTCCATGCGGGCGCTCGTCCACGGAAAATGTGGGCGCCATTGTACCCCATCGAAGGCGCCGGGGATGAGCCCCGTGATGCATACGGTGAGCCCGCCCGGCCTTCCTGATAGAATGGCCGTTCACTCGTCGGCAACGCCGTGGTCATCCACCGAGGTACATCGTGACGATTCGATTCATCGCCGCCTCCCGGCTGCCCACTCCCTGGGCCACCTTCACCATGCACGGCTTCGAGGACGAGGCCACCGGCAAGGACCATATCGCCCTGACCCTGGGCGACGTGGCCGACGGCGAACCGGTGCTGGGCCGGGTCCACTCGGAGTGCCTGACCGGCGATGCGCTCTTCTCGATGCGCTGCGACTGCGGCTACCAGCTCCAGGAAGCGCTCAAGCGCATCGCCGAGGAGGGGCGCGGGGTGCTGCTCTACCTGCGCCAGGAGGGGCGCGGCATCGGCCTGCTCAACAAGATCCGCGCCTACCGCCTGCAGGACGCGGGCGCCGACACCGTGGAGGCCAACGAGCAGCTGGGCTTCGCCGCCGACCTGCGTCGCTACGACCTCTGCGTGCCGATGCTCGACCACCTGGCGATCACGGCCCTGCGGCTGATGACCAACAACCCGCGCAAGGTCGACGCCCTGACCCAGGCCGGCGTGACGGTGAGGGAACGCGTGCCGCTGACCACCGGTCTAAACCCGCATAACGAACACTACCTGACCACCAAGGCGGGCAAGCTGGGCCACATGATGGCGCTGGGCGACTTCACCCAGGCCGACGACGTGGACATCGAACGCAAGCCCTGAGC
>JAWWBV010000120.1:0-7057 GCA_033720795.1 Halomonas sp.
CCGCTTCGGCGACCAGCCCCTGGCCGGCAACCTGGTGCTCGCCGAGGTGGTGTCGATCCACGTCGACGACGCCATCTGGGACGGGCGCCACGTCGACCGCGAGGGCCTCAGGCCCATCGGGCGCATGGCCGGCAGCGACTATGCCCGCACCACCGACCTCTTCGTGGTGGAACGTCCGGCCTAGGGCCGCGCCATGCGCTGGCCCGTAGGCGGGCGCCGAGTCCACGCCCGCCGACGGGCCGGCGGGTCAGCCGGCCTGGGCGAGGTTGGTGACCGGTTGGCCCGCCGCGAAGGCCATCAGGTTGGCGAAGGCGTCGCCGAAGTAGAGCTCGTAGCTGTCCTTCTCCACGTAGCCCAGGTGCGGCGTGGCCAGCAGGTTGGGCAGCTCGAGCAGGGGCAGGGCGATCACCGGCTCCTCCTCGAAGACATCCACCGCGGCCTGACCCGGCCGTCCGGCCCGCAGTGCCGCCTCCAGGGCCCCGGGTGCGATGAGCGGGGCACGGGCGGTGTTGACCAGCACGGCGCTTCGCTTCATGCGCGCCAGGTGATCCGCGGTGACGATGCCCCGGGTCTCGTCGCTCAATCGAAGGTGCAGGCTCAGCACGTCGCTCTGCTCGAACAGCGCTTCCTGGCTCTCGGCGCAGGGAAGCCCGTCCGCGGCGGCGCGCTCGCGACTGCCCTCGCCCCCCCAGGCCAGCACCTCCATCTCGAAGGCCCTGGCGTAGCGGGCCATCAGGGCGCCGATCTTGCCGTAGCCGAAGATGCCCAGGGTGCGGCCCTTGAGGCCCATGCCCAGGGTGCGCTGCCAGCGCCCGGCCTTGAGGTTGGCCATCTCCTCGGGGAGGTGGCGCATGGCGGCGAGCACCAGGCCCCAGGTCAGCTCGGCCGCCGCATGGGGCGAGCCGCTGCCGGCCATCACCGTGATCCCCCGCCGACGACACGCCTCGAGGTCGACGTGGGCCACACCGCCGCCGGTCTGGCTGATCGCCCGGAGGCGCGGCAGCCGCTCGAGCAGCGCGTCGGTGATCTCCGTGCGCTCGCGGATCAGCACCAGCGCCTCGGCGTCGGCGAGGCGCTCGGCGAGGGCATCGAGCTCGGTGAGGGTGTCGTGGAAAACCGTGACGTCATGGCCGGCCAGCCCATCGAAGGCGTCGAGGTGGCGCACGGCGTCCTGGTAGTCGTCGGGGATCAGGATCTTCACGGGCGAGGGCCCTCGGGGAGGCCGAGCTGGTCGGCCAGGTCATGGAAGTCGTCGGCCACCCGGTCGAAGCAGGGATCGACGGAGAGGTCCGGCGAGGCATCGGGGCCGTGCTCCAGGGGGCGCTTCACGAAGGCGGTGCGGAAGCCCTCGCGGTGGGCCGCCTGCAGGTCGTCCTGGTGGGCGGCGACCATCATGATCCGCTCGGGCGGCAGGTCGAGCAGCCGGGTGACCATGCGGTAGGCCTCGGGGTCGCGCTTGTAGTGGCCGGCGAGCTCCGCGGAGAGCACGCAGTCCCAGGGCAGGCCGGCGCGCTTCGCCATGTTGACCAGCAGCGAGACGTTGCCGTTGGAGAGCGGGGTGAGGAGGTACCCCCGGCGCAGCCGGGTCAGGCCGTCCACGCTGTCCGGCCAGGGATCGAGGCGGTGCCAGGCGCGGTTGAAGTGCGCCCGGTCCGCCTCGTCCAGGGCAGCGGCGATGCCGAACCGCTCCAGCAGGTCGTCGAGGGTCATGCGGTGCAGGTCGTCGAGCCGGGTCCAGGGCAGCTCGCCGTGGCGCACCCGGTCCATGGCCGGAGCGTAGCCGGCCCGCCAGGCGTCGGCGAAGGCGGCCCAGTCTACCGCGAGGCCGCGCGCGGCGCTCAGCGCCTCGCCCTCGCGGATCACGCTGCTGCGCCAGTCGACCACGGTGCCGAAGACATCGAAGGCCAGGGCCCTGACCTCGGCCAGGTCGGAGGGGGGGTGGGGCATCGGGGTTCTCCCTGCGATGAAAGGCGGCGTGAACCGAAATCGAGGCGGGTCCCGGGTCGGCGGCGCCGGCCCGGGACCGCGTCCCTCAGTCTCGTCGACCGATCGCGGCCTCGACCAGCTCCAGGCGGTCCTGGCCCCAGAACGGCTCGCCGTCGACCAGGTACCAGGGCGCCCCGAAGCAGCCATCGGCCAGGGCCGCCTGGCTGGTGTCCTCGAGGCGCTGGCGACCGGCATCGCTTTGCGCCTCGTCGATCAGCGCCCGGCCCTCCAGCCCGCAGGCATCGGCGATCTCGCGCAGCGTCTCGAGGTCGCCGATGTCGCGCTCCTCCACCCAACAGGCCCGCATCATGGCCAGCGACAGGGCGGCGATGTCGTGGCCCTGGGCCTTGGCGGCCAGCGCCAGCCGGGCCGACGGGCGATCATCGGTGGGGAAGTACGCCGGTTCCACGTTGAGGGGGATGCCGAGCCGCGGCGGCCAGCGCTTGAGCTCCACCATGCGGTAGGCCTGGCGTTCGGGTGCGCGCTTGGCCAGCGGCAGCCCCCCGGTCCTGGGGAAGATCGTGCCCATGCTGACCGGCACGGGGTCGATGAGGGCGCCATGGCGGGCGGCGATGTCGCCGAGGCGCTGGTGGCCGAGGTAGCTCCACGGCGAGACGTGGGTGTAGTAGTAGCGGATCGTCTTGGTCATGGGGGCTCTCAGCGGTAGGTGTCCCGGTATGTCTCGCGCAGCTGGTTCTTCTGCACCTTGCCCATGGTGTTGCGCGGCAGGCTGTCGGTGAAGAAGACGCGCTTGGGCTGCTTGTACTTCGCCAGTTGCCCCTGCAGGAAGTCGAGCACCTGTTGCTCGCTCAGCGTGGCCCCCGCCTCCGGGACCACCACGGCGGTGACGCCCTCGCCGAAGTCGGGATGCGGCAGGCCGATCACCGCGGACTCGTGGACGCCCTCGAGCTCGTCGATGACCTGCTCGACCTCCTTGGGATAGACGTTGTAGCCCCCCGAGATCACCAGGTCCTTGTCGCGGCCGACGATGTGCACGTAGCCACGCTCGTCGACCATCGCCAGGTCGCCGGTAATGAAGAAGCCGTCCTCCAGCAGCTCCTCGCGGGTCTTCTCGGGCATGCGCCAGTAGCCGACGAAGACGTTGGGGCCGCGGATCTGCAGGATGCCGATCTCGCCCTCGGGCACCGGCTCGCCGGTCTCGCGGTCGGTGATGCGGTACTCCACGCCGGGCAGCGGCATGCCCACGGTGCCGGCGCGGCGCTCGCCATCGTAGGGGTTGGAGAGGTTCATGTTGGTCTCGGTCATGCCGTAGCGCTCGAGGATGGCATGGCCGGTCTTCGCCTCGAACTCCTGATGGGTCTCGGCGGTCAGTGGGGCCGAGCCGGAGACGAACAGGCGCATGTTGGCGGTCACCTCCGGGGTCAGGCGCGGGTCCTGGACGAGGCGGGTGTAGAAGGTCGGCACGCCCATCATCACCGTGCCGCGGGGCAGCTCCTCGAAGATCACGTCGGCATCGAACTTCGGCAGGAAGAGCATGCTGGAGCCGGCCATCAGGGTGACGTTGCAGGCCACGAAGAGCCCGTGGGTGTGGAAGATCGGCAGGGCATGGATCAGCCTGTCCCGCTCGCTGAAGTGCCAGGCCTCGACCAGGGTGGCGGCGTTGGAGGCCAGGTTGCGGTGGGTGAGCATGGCCCCCTTGGAGCGCCCGGTGGTGCCCGAGGTGTAGAGGATCGCCGCCAGGTCGTTGGTGTCGCGCTCGACGATGTCGTCGCGCGGCGTGGCGCGTTCGGCCTCCTCCATCAGGCTGCCGTCGGCCTGGGTGCCGAGGGTCGCGACCTGCGGGCAGCCCGTGTCGGCGGCGATGCTGCGGGCCTTGTCGACATTCTCCGGGCGGCAGACGAACAGCGCCGGTTCGGCATCGGCCAGGAAGTAGTGGATCTCCTCGCCGGTGTAGCCGGTGTTGAGCGGCAGGTAGACCCCGCCGACCCGCAGCGTGGCCAGGTAGAGCAGGATCGTCTCGGGGCTCTTGTCGACCTGCACGGCGACCCGGTCACCCGGCGTCACGCCCAGCGACGTCAGCGCACCGGCCAGGCGCTCGGTGGCGGCGAGGGCCTCGGCATGGCGGTAGCCCTTGCCCTGGCGGGTGGTGATGAAGTCGGCATCGCCGCGCTCGCGCATGCGTCGGGCGAAGGTGTCGAAGAGGTTCTGGTTCATTTGGCGGGTTCTCCCTTGAGCAGCTTGCGGGCACGGCGGTTCAGGTCTCGCACGGCCGAGGAGTGGGCGATCGTGCCGCTGGTGGTGTATTGCTCGTGGTTGCGTTCGATGTCGTCGAGGACGTAGAGGTAGTTGACCATCAGGCCGGCGGACTGCTGCATGCCCTTGCGGGAGACGTCGCCCAGCCAGTTGAGGCGGTGCAGCTCGGCGCCGTTGCCGAGGTGGAAGCGGGCCACGGGATTGAGCGGCTCTCCCCTGGCGTTCTTCTCCTCGAGCAGGTAGCGCGCGGCGAGCGGCCGGATCAGGTCGCGAAGCTGCGCCGAGCGCTCCTTGTCCTGGGGCCAGTCCGGGGCGTCGAGCGCCTCGAGCAGCGCGCAGGACTCGGCGTCCAGGAGGGGCGCCTGGTCGCCATCGGTCTTCTGGCAGGTCGACTCCAGCCAGGCGCGGAAGCCGGGGACCGGCGACAGCGTCACGAAGTGCTTCAGGTCCGGCAGCTCCTGTTTCAGCTCCTGGACGACCTGCTTGATCAGGAAGTTGCCGAAGGAGATGCCGCGCAGGCCGGTCTGGCAGTTGCTGATGCCGAAGAAGGCGGCGGTGTCGGCGGCTTCCGGGTCCTCGATGTCGTAGGTGGCGGGGTCGATGATCGCCTGGATCTGGTCCGGCAACCCCTTGTGCAGCGCCACCTCCACGAAGATCAGCGGCTCATCGCCGATGGCCGGGTGGAAGAAGGCGAAGCAGCGACGGTCGCGGTCGTCCAGCCGGCGGCGCAGGTCGTTCCAGTCGTGGATCTCGTGCACCGCCTCGTAGCGGATCAGCTTCTCGAGGATCGCCGCGGGCGTGTTCCAGTCCATGCGCTTGAGCACCAGGAAGCCGCGGTTGAACCAGGAGCCGAAGAGGTGCGCGAAGTCCGCATCCAGCGCCCGCAGCTCCGGCGACTCGCGCAGCAGCCCGAGCAGGTCCTCGCGCATGTGCACCAGTTCGTGGGTGCCGCCGCTGGTCAGGTTGAGCCGACGCAGCAGTTCCTGACGGCTGGGTTCGCAGGCATCGAAGAGCACCTGCAGGTCGCGATTGTCGCGGCTCTCGCGGTAGGCGGTGTAGGCCTCGTCGACCGTCGCCGGGTCGGCGGAGAACTCCGCGGTCAGGCGCTCGAAGAAGCGTTGCTTCTCGGTGGCGTCGAGCCCGGCATAGATGTCCAGGGCGCGGCTCGCCAGGGCGATGCTGGAGGCCTCGCCGTCGCTGTGCAGCAGGGTCCGGCAGGCCTCGAGCAGCTGGGTGTGGGCGTAGGGGGTGCGGCTCCTCGTCCGCCGACGGAGCAGGGCATCACGCCGGGTGATGTTGCTGAAGAGCTCCTGCAGAAAGCTGATGTTCATGTCGTCGTTCTCCTCGTCGATCGCCGATCAGTTCATGATCAGGTCGGGCAGCCAGGTGGCGATGCCGGGGAAGATGCACAGCAGGATGATGCCGAGCACCATGCACAGCGCATAGGGCAGGCTGCCGAGCAGGATGTCCTTCAGGGCGATGTCCGGGGCGATCCCCTTGATGATGAACAGGTTCAGGCCCACCGGTGGGGTGATCAGGCCAATCTCCAGGTTGATGGTCAGCACCACCGCGAACCAGTAGGGGTCGAAGTTGGCCGCCAGGATGATCGGCAACAGGATCGGGGCGGTCATCACGATCACCGCCACCGGGGGCAGGAAGAAGCCGGCCACCAGCAGGAAGACGTTGATCACCCCCATCAGCACCCAGCGGTTGACCTCCAGGTCGGCGATGGCGCCGGCCACGGTCTGGGTGATGAACAGCGAGGAGAGCGCGTAGGCGAAGATCTCCGCGCAGGCGATGATCAGCATGATCATCACGCTCTCGCGCAGGGCGTCGCGGAAGACCACCTTGAGCGGCTTCACCTGCCACATGCGGTAGACCACGATGGCCAGCGCCAGGCACAGGAAGGCGCCGGCGCCCGCCGCCTCGGAGGGCGTGGCGACCCCGCCATAGAGGGCGAAGAGGATGCCGGTGACCACCACCAGGAAGGGCAGCACGCGCACCAGGGCCTTGATGTTGCCCTCGACGTTCTCCTTCACCTGGTTCGCTGCCGCGGTCAACGGGCTTGGGGTGCCGTAGCCGCCGGCCAGCTTGCAGGCGATCAGGGTCCAGACCATGAACAGCAGGGCGAGCATCAGCCCGGGCATGGCGCCGGCGATGAACAGCCGGCCGATGGAGGTCTCGGTGGAGATGCCATAGACGATCATGGTGACCGAGGGCGGGATCAGGATACCCAGGGTGCCGCCGGCGGCGATGCAGCCCGCGGCCACGCCGTCGGGATAGCCGCGCTTGCGCATCTCGGGGATGCCGAGCTTGCCGATCGCCGCGCTGGTGGCGGGCGAGGAGCCCGAGAGGGCGGCGAAGATCGAGCAGGCGCCGATGTTGGAGATGGCCAGGCCGCCGGGCACCTTGCCGAGCCACAGGTCCAGCGAGCGATAGAGGTCGCGGCCGGTGGGCGAGGAGGCCACGGCGGCACCCATCAGGATGAACATGGGAATGGCGACGAAGCCGAAGGAGGCGAGGCTGCCGTAGAAGGTCTCGCCGAAATAGGTCAGCTCGCTCATGCCTTGGTTGAGGATCAGCGCGGCGAGTGAGACGCCGCCCAGGGCGAAGGCGATCGGGGTGCCGATGGCCATCAGCGCGAACAGTGCCAGGACAATGAGGATTCCGCTGGTTACCGGGTCCATTCAGGTGTCTCCGCGTAGGATTTCTGCAACGTATTGCAGCGACAGCAGGCTGATGCCGACGGCCATGGGCAGCAGGGCCGGCCAGAGCGGCGGGTTCCACACCGTTCCGGTGGTCCAGCCCCCGTGCAGGGCCTCCAGCACATAGAGCCAGGCGGCATAGGCCAGGGCGA
>JAWWBV010000121.1:0-7051 GCA_033720795.1 Halomonas sp.
ATGCCCGGCATCGGCGGCCTGGAGGCGACCCGCAAGATCCACCGTTTCGCCAGTGACATCCGCATCCTGGTACTGACGGCCTTCATCGAGGAGACCTTCGCCCAGCGGTTGCTGGAGGCCGGCGCCCATGGCTTCATCAGCAAGGGCTGTCAGCAGGACGAGATGGTCGAGGCCATCCACTGCGTGTTCGACGGCAAACGCTATGTCAGCCCGGAGATCGCCCAGCGGCTGGTGCTGTCGCGCATCGACGCGCCGGACAACCCCTTCGATCAACTCTCCCAACGTGAACTCCAGGTGGCCATGATGGTGGTCAACTGCCAGCGCGTGACCGACATTGCCGAGCGCATGTTCCTCAGCCCCAAGACCATCAACACCTATCGCTACCGGATCTTCGAGAAACTCGGCGTCGCTTCCGACGTCGAGTTGACCCACCTCGGCCTGCGCCACGGCCTGGTCGATGGTTTCAGCGACGCCGACTGAATCCTTGAGACGCGCCCGACTCTGGTAGAATCACTGGCTCGTTCTCCTCTTCCGGCACACCACGACCATGAGCTTCGATTCCCGCGACTTCCTCGGCAGCGTCAGCCAGTCTCCCGGGGTCTATCGCATGCTCGACGAGCAGGGCGAGACCCTCTACGTGGGCAAGGCCCGGCGGCTGCGGGCGCGCCTGGCGAGCTACTTCCGCGGCGCGCACAACGCCAAGACCCAGGCCCTGGTGGGCCGCATCGCCGATATCCAGATCACGGTGACCAACAGCGAGACCGAGGCGCTGATCCTCGAGCAGACACTGATCAAGGAGCTGCGGCCGCCCTATAACATCCTGCTGCGCGACGACAAGTCCTATCCCTTCGTCTTCGTCACCGACCGCCACCCCTTCCCGGCCCTGGAGTACAAGCGCGCCCGGGTGCGCCGGGACGACGGGCGCTACCTCGGCCCCTACCCCAGCAGCGGCGCCGTGCGCGAAAGCCTGTCGCTGATGCAGAAGATCTTTCGCATCCGCAACTGCGAGGACAGCGTCTTCGCCCATCGCACCCGGCCCTGCCTGCAGTACCAGATCCAGCGCTGCAGCGCGCCCTGCGTCGGCTTCATCAGCGAGGCGGACTACCGTCGCGACCTGGAGCATGCGGTGATGTGCCTGGAGGGCAAGAGTGAGGCGGTGACCCGGGAGCTCACCGAGGCCATGGAGGCCGCCAGCACCCGGCTGGACTTCGAGGAGGCCGCCCGGCTGCGCGACCAGGTCCAGGACCTGCGCCAGCTGCAGCAGCGCCAGTTCGTCGATACCGGCGGCGGCGACGCCGACGTCTTCGCCCTGGCCAGCCGCCCCGGAGCACTCTGCATCTCGGTGCTCACGGTGCGACAGGGGCGCCTGCTGGGCGCGCGACACCACGCGCCCGGCAACGGCCTCGACCTCTCCCCCGAAGCCCTGCTCGGCGACTTCCTCAGCCAGTTCTACCTTGGTCAGGCACGGGAAATCCCCGCCGAGGTGATCACCAGCCACCCGGTCCCGGAAGCCGAGCTGATCGCCCAGGCGCTGAGCGAACGCGCCGGCAAGCGCATCCGGGTAACCGACCAGGTCCGCGGCCATCGCGCCCAGTGGCGGGAGCTGGCCCGCACCAATGCCGAACAGCAGCTAGCCAGCCAGCTGGCGAGCCAGAATCAGCTGTCGAAGCGTTTCGCCGCCCTGCACGAGGTCCTCGCCCTCGAGGCGCCGCCCCGCCGCCTGGAGTGCTTCGACATTAGCCACAGCCACGGAGAGGCCACCGTAGCCTCCTGCGTGGTCTTCGACGAGAACGGGCCGCGCAAATCCGACTATCGGCGCTTCAACATCGAAGGCGTGGCCGCCGGCGATGACTATGCCGCCATGCGCCAGGCGCTGACGCGCCGTTTCCGGCGCCTGGCCGAGGGCCAGGGCGAGCGGCCGGACATCCTGATCGTCGATGGCGGCAAGGGGCAGCTCAACCTGGCTCGCGAGGTCTTCGCCGAGCTCGGCGTCACCGGCGTGACGCTGCTCGGCGTGGCCAAGGGCACGACCCGCAAGGCGGGCCTGGAGACGCTGTTCGTCGAGACCGTCGATCGCAGCCTGGACCTCGATGGCGCCTCGCCGGCCCTGCACCTGATCCAGCATATCCGCGACGAGTCCCACCGCTTCGCCATCGCCGGCCATCGGGCGCGGCGCGACAAGACCCGGCGCACCTCGACCCTGCAGGACATCCCGGGGGTGGGTCCGCGCCGGCGGCGCGAGCTGCTGCGCTTCTTCGGCGGCCTGCACGGCGTCAAGCAGGCCAATCGCGAGGAGCTGGCCCGGGTTCCCGGCATCAGCGCGACGCTGGCCGAGACGATTCATCGCGCCCTGCATGGATGACCTGCATGAATGAATAGCGCCGGGCGAGCTCACGAGGCGCTGCCGCCGATGCCCGGCATCAGCAGCTCTCCATCCGAATGGCCGAGACGATTCATCGCGCCCTGCATGGATGACCCGAGCGCGGGCGGATAGAATGAGAGACTTTCCCGGCACCTCAAGGCAAGGACCGCATCTCCCGATGAACATACCCAACCTGCTCACCCTGGCCAGAATCGTCTTCATCCCGCTGCTGGTGGTGCTGTTCTACCTCCCCTTCACCTGGAGCATGCCGCTGGCCGCCGCCCTGTTCGCCCTGGCCGCCGTGACCGACTGGCTCGACGGCTACCTCGCCCGCCGCTGGAACCAGTCCACCCCCTTCGGCGCCTTCCTCGACCCGGTGGCCGACAAGCTGATGGTCGCGGTGGCCCTGGCCCTGCTGATCGAACGCTACGACGCCATCTGGCTGACCCTGCCGGCGCTGGTGATCATCGGTCGCGAGATCGTCATCTCCGCGCTGCGCGAGTGGATGGCGGAGATGGGCAAGCGCGGCCAGGTGGCCGTCTCCTGGATCGGCAAGGTCAAGACCACCCTGCAGATGACCGCCCTGCTGCTGCTGCTGGCCTTCGCGCCGAACACACCGATCGCCATGCTCGGCGTGGTCACCCTGCACGTGGCCGCCCTGCTCACGCTGTGGTCGATGATCCTCTACCTGCGCGCGGCCTGGCCACACCTCAGCAGCTCCATGCGCTGAGGGGATTGCACTCGATAGATCGAAAAGCGTTTGACAGTCACCGACTTATCCGTATAATACGCACTCGAGTCAGGCGGGAATAGCTCAGTGGTAGAGCATCGCCTTGCCAAGGCGAGGGTCGCGAGTTCGAATCTCGTTTCCCGCTCCAGACTCGACGCAAGACAGAGCACCGAAGCTGAGTCAGTGCGTGTGACAGCCAAGGTCGCGAGCCGGCACGCCGGTCCGATCGAAGCTCGTTTCCCGCTCCATTCCCCACGAATGGCACGACTCTTGAGGCTGGATGGCAGAGTGGTTATGCAGCGGACTGCAACTCCGTGTACGCCGGTTCGATTCCGACTCCAGCCTCCACTATTCCCTGGTTGCCCGCTCGTGACCGAGCCGCCCGGATGGCGAAATTGGTAGACGCAAGGGACTTAAAATCCCTCGGTGGCAACACCGTGCCGGTTCGAGCCCGGCTCCGGGCACCAGCTCACTAGCACTCTCCGGCAAGCGTCGGGCGCGACCCTCCAAGGGGACGCCATCTCATGATCCTGCCGCGCCTGCGCGACCCCTATTTCAACTATCAGCATCGACGCAAGCTCTACGTGCTGCGCATCGTGCTGGCCCTCTGCATCACCTTCACCCTCATCGAAGCGTTCGCCATCCAGCACAGCGGCTGGGCCCTGGTCAGCACCATCATGGTGATGGGCAATCTGCCGCACATCGGCGGCGTGCTCGACAAGGGACGCCAGCGACTGCTCGGCACCGTGCTCGGCGCCAGCGTCGGCCTGCTGTTGATCATGCTCCCCCTGCCCTGGCCCTATCTGGTGCCTTTCGGCGCCCTGATCGGCATCGCCCTCGCCACCTGGCTGACCTTCGGCAATCGGCACGGCTACAGCGGCCTGATGTTCGCGATCAGCCTGCTTCTGGTGATCGGTGGCGGCCAGCAGGAACTCGGCATTGCGCTATGGCGCGCCTTCGATGTCCTGCTCGGCACCCTGGTGGGCATCGCCGTCACCGTGCTGGTGCTGCCCCAGAAGGCCACCGACATGCTGCGCTTCATGCTGGCCGACAACCTCGACCGCATGGCGCGCCTCTACCATGCCCACACCACCGCCACGGTCGCCCACGACATCGACACCCGCGAGCTGCTCAAGGCCACCAGCAGCCTGCTGGTCAAGCAGCGCGGCCTGGTGGACGCCATTCACCGCGAGCGACGCCTGACCCGCCACGAGCTGGACGACCTCATCTCGCTGCAGCGGCGCATGCTCTCCACCATCGAGCTCTTGCTCGAGACCCACTGGAACAGCCGCGACGGACACGAGCTCATCGAGGCCATGGAGGGACTGCGCGAACAGCAGCATACCCTGGCCCGCGGCATCGGCACCCTGGCCTTCCAGGTGCGTACCGGCCGGCCGGTCGATGTCACCATCACGCCCTTCGCCCTGGAGCGCCATGCCGAGCTTGCCGCCAACGCCCGGGCCAGCGACGGACGACGGCTCTTCAGTCCCGGCGGCTATCTGTGGCTCAATCGAGAATTGGCCCGACTCACCGATGACCTGACCCGGCATCTGGGCGACCTGGATCGCCTGCCCAGCCGGCGCCTGCGTCGCCGAGCCCCCCACCACGGCCTCACCGACGCCCGGTCGGCCGCCGTGGACCACCATGAGAGAAGGAAAGGCAGATGACGGACGGCAAGCATGAGGTGCTGGTCATCGGCGGCGGCGTCGCCGGACTGGTGCTGGCACTCGAGGTGGCCGACCACCGCCGGGTCACGCTGCTGCGACCGGCCAGCGACGACCAGGGGGCCAGCCGCTGGGCCCAGGGGGGCATCGCCGCCGTGCTCTCCCCCCAGGACGACATCGAGGCACACGTCGCCGACACCCTGGTGGCCGGCGATGGACTATGCGACGAGGCAGCGGTGCGCTTCACCGTCGAGCAGGGTCCCGAGGCCATCGAGTGGCTGCTGTCGCTGGGCGTGCCCTTCACACCGGACGCCAGCCCCGATGCCGGCTATCCCTATCACCTGACCCGCGAGGGCGGCCACGGCGCCCGGCGCATCATCCATGCCGACGACGCCACCGGCCGCGCGGTGGTCGAGACCCTGCGACAGCACGTGGACGCTCACCCCGGGATCACGCTGCGTGGCGACCTCACCGCCATCGGCCTGATCGGTGACGCCGAGGGCCACTGCCGAGGGGCGCGCTGCCTCGACGCCGACGGCCGGGTGCACGAGCTGCTCGCCGCGGATACGGTGCTCGCCACCGGCGGCGCCAGCGGGCTCTATCGCCACACCACCAGCCCCCAGCCGGCCAGCGGCGAGGGGATGATGATGGCCGCCGAGCTCGGCGCCGAGCTGATGAACCTGGAGTTCCAGCAGTTCCACCCGACCTGCCTCTTCGATCCGGACGGCCCGGCCTTCCTGATCAGCGAGGCGGTGCGCGGCGAGGGCGGCCAGCTGCTCAATGCCGACGGCGAGCGCTTCATGCCGGGGATCGACCCCCGCGCCGAGCTGGCGCCCCGGGACGTGGTCGCCCGGGCCATCGATGCCGAGATGCAGCGCACGAACACCGATCACGTCTTCCTGGATATCCGCCACCTCGGCGAGGCGGCCATCCGCCAGCACTTCCCGACCATCCATGCCCACTGCGCGGAGCGCGGGCTGGACATCGCCCGAGAGCCGATTCCGGTGGTGCCGGCCGCCCACTACAGCTGCGGCGGGGTGAGCACCGATCTCGAGGGCGCCACCACCGTGCCGCGGCTATACGCCATCGGCGAGGTCGCCTGCACCGGCCTGCATGGCGCCAATCGCATGGCCAGCAACTCCCTGCTGGAGTGCCTGGTGTATGCCCGCAGCTGCGCCCGGCGGCTACGCGAGCCCGGGATCGCACCGACGGCCGAACCGCTGCCGGTATGCTTCGGCGATCGCGTGGAATCCCCGGAGACCCTCGCCGCCATCCGCGAGGCGATGCGCCAGCTGATGAGCGCCCGGGTGGCGATCGTGCGCACCGACCAGGGCCTCGACGAGGCCGCCCGGGAGCTTTGCCAGCTGCACCGGGATCTCACCCTGCGGGTCCGCGAGGCTGCCCCGTCGGTGGCGCTGTCGAACCTCTGGCACGCCCTGCGCCTGGCGCGGCTTACCGTTGCCTCGGCGCGCGCGCGGCGCGAGTCCCGCGGACTGCATTTCAATCCCGGCTGTGCGGTCCATGGCGACGACGACCCGCGTCCTTCGCGCACCCATCTGACGGATCTCGAGAAGGCCTGACGACGCCCCGCGCACCGGCCCGGGAGGCGCTCAAGGCAGCGGCAGCAGCTCCCTGCGCAGCCGGCGCAGGGCCTCGCCGTCAGCGCTGTCCGGCCACAGCCACAGCCGACGCCCCTCGACCCTAAGCCCGATCAGCCAGGGACCGAGGTAGTCGCAGCGCAGCGCCACCGGCCGCCAGGCCTCGTCGGGGTGATCCCGCCAGGCGGCGCTCGTCTCGCCGGAGCCCGCGGTGGCGAGGCGCAGCTGGCCCGTCCGACGACGACGCGCCACGGCAACCATCGCTCCGACCATCAGGCAGGCGGCCGCGATGCCCGCCCAGGGCAACGCGGCGACGCTCACCAGCCCGGCGACCGCGATGGCCAGCAGGGCGTGGGCCGCGAACGCGACCCTAGAGGTTGCGATAGTGATCGTTATCGGTGGTCTCGGCATGCTCGACGATCAGCTTGACGATGCGGCGCCGGGCGGGCTCTTCCGGCCATTCACGGCGCATCAGCCAGAGGAACAGGTCCTGATCCTCCTCGTCGATCAGGGCCCTGAACGCCGCCTGGTCCGCCTCGTCCAGATCGCCGTAGCACTGCTCGAGGAAGGGAATCAGCAGCAGGTCCAGCTCCCACATGCCGCGACGCGAGTGCCAGTAGAGACGTTTGCGCAGGGCGGCTTCCGGAGACGAATCGTCGTTCAAGGTCGGCCTCGTTGGGTCGGATGGATGTGCCGG
>JAWWBV010000122.1:0-7037 GCA_033720795.1 Halomonas sp.
GAGTAGAACTCGCCGATGCTGTGCTTGCCGCGCAGCACACAGGAGGGGTACTTCCAGGTGATGGCGGAGCCGGTCTCGACCTGGGTCCAGCTGATCCGCGAGCGGTCGCCGCGGCAGTCGCCGCGCTTGGTGACGAAGTTGTAGATGCCGCCCTTGCCGTCCTCGTCGCCCGGGTACCAGTTCTGCACCGTGGAGTACTTGATGTAGGCGTCTTCCAGGGCCACCAGCTCGACCACCGCGGCGTGCAGCTGGTTCTCGTCGCGCTGGGGCGCGGTGCAGCCCTCCAGGTAGGAGACCTGGGCGCGGCTCTCGCAGATGATCAGGGTACGCTCGAACTGCCCGGTGTTCTCGGCGTTGATGCGGAAGTAGGTGGAGAGCTCCATGGGACAGGTCACGCCCTCGGGTACGAAGACGAAGGAGCCGTCGGTGAAGACCGCCGAGTTGAGCGCCGCGAAGTAGTTGTCGCCCTGGGGGACCACACTGCCGAGGTACTGCTTGATCAGCTCCGGGTAGTCGCGGATCGCCTCGGAGATGGAGCAGAAGATCACCCCCGCCTCGTGCAGCTTCTCCTTGAAGGTGGTGGTCACCGAGACGGAGTCGAAGACCGCGTCCACGGCCACGCCCGCCAGGGCCGCCCGCTCGTGCAGCGGGATCCCGAGCTTCTCGTAGGTCTCGAGCAGCTTGGGATCGACCTCGTCGAGGCTCTGAGGCTTGTCCTCGTCACGCTTGGGGGCGCTGTAGTAGGAGATCGCCTGGTAGTCGATGGGCGGGTAGTCGAGATGGGCCCAGGAGGGCGGCGTCATCTTGAGCCACTGGTGGTAGGCCTTGAGGCGCCACTCCAGCATCCACTCCGGCTCGCCCTTCTTGTTCGAGATGAAGGCGATGGTGCTCTCGTCGAGACCGGGCGGTACCGTGTCGCTCTCGATGTCGGTCACGAAACCTTCCTTGTATTCGCGACGGACAAGCTGTTCCATTTCCTGACTTGCCATGATGTCTCCCCTCCCGGGCGGTTGGGTCGGCGAGCGCGGGCTCGCCTCGGGTAGTGAAATACTCGAGTGCGTCAGGCCTCGGCGGCCAGACTCACGCTCTGAATGGGCAGCTGCACCGGCAGCTTGATCGGATTGGTATCGGCCAGGTGGGCCAGGGTGACGCTGTCGAGCAGGGTGCGGATGGCCAGCGAGACGCGCTGCCAGTTGTCGGCGACCCCACAGGTGGCGGCCAGATCGCAGTCGCCGCCGGCCTGGCTGCACTCGGTCATCGCCACGGGACCCTCGATGGCCGAGATGATGTCGCGGGCGGTGATCCGGGACGCCGGGCGCGCCAGCGAGTAGCCGCCCTGGGCGCCGCGGCGCGACTCCAGCAGCCCGGCGCGCACCAGCATCTTCAGCGTCTTGCTGACGGTGGGGTGCGGGAGCTGGACCGCCTCGGCGAGCTCCGCCGCGGCATGGGGCTGCTCGGGGTGCCGGGCGATCTGCGCCATCACCACCGCCGCGTAGTCGGTCAGTCTGGAAAGCTTCAGCAAGGCCTGACTCCCCGGGGTTCGACCCCCTCGTGTTCGATTGGGGACCAGTTTAGTCCTGTATGAATTTGATGTGAAGCCCCGCCGTCCGGGATGCGTCGAAACCGACAGGATCGCGACACGTTCGACGCCGTTCATACAATAATGTCAATCATTCTCATTTGAACCACTTCCGATCTTTCCAGCGCCGCGGCGCCTCGGGTAGCATGGCGCTGATTCCCTCGAGGCCAGGACGATGACAACGACCTTCATGCTGATGATCGGCGCGGCGCTGGCGGTGCTGGCCGCCCTGCACTGGCTGGTGTTTCGCCTGGTCAAGCGGGCGATCACCCGGTCGGACGCCACCCGCCTGGACGATGGCCCGCGCCGCGACTGAACGAGGCGGCCACACGGCCGGCGGCTCGCGGCGCCCCCCTCAAGAAGACAGGAGAAACGATGATGCGCGAGGCCCCCGTGGTGGTCTTCGGCGGCACCGGTTTTCTTGGTGACGCCGTCGTCCGGGAGCTGGTGGAGAGCGGTCGGGCAGTGCGCATCGCCGCCCGCCACCCGGCCCTGCCCGCCTGGGCCGAGGAGGGGGACGTCATCGAGCTCGCCACCGCCGACCTGCGTGACGAGGCGAGCGTGACCGCCTCACTGACGGGCGCCGGCGCCGTGGTGAATGCCGTCAGCCTCTACGTGGAGACCCGCGAGGCGAGCTTCGAGGCGATCCACGTGACCGGCGCCGACCGACTGGCCCGCCTGGCCCGGGCGGCCGGGATAGAGCGGCTGGTGCAGGTCTCGGGCATCGGCGTCTCCCCCGACTCTCCCTCGGCCTATGTGCGGGCCCGCGCCCGCGGCGAGGCGGCGGTGCTCGACGCCATGCCCAAGGCGATCATCGTTCGCCCCAGCGTGCTGTTCGGCCCCCACGACGCCTTCCTCTCGGGCCTCGAGGGCCTCACCCGGCTGCCGCTGATTCCTCTGTTCGGCCGCGGCGAGACCCGACTGCAGCCGGTGCACGTCAACGACGTCGCCCGGGCCATCGCCCAGCTCACCGGCCGGCCCGCGACCCCGCGGCGCCTCTTCGAGCTCGGCGGCCCCGAGGTGCTGCGCTACCGCGAGATCCTCGAGACGCTGCTCGCCCACCTCGAGCGTTCGCGCCCCCTGGTCCCGCTACCCTTCCTGGCGTGGCGGCTCATCGCGGCCCTCGCCAGCCGGCTGCCCGGGTCGCCGCTGACCCGCGACCAGGTGATCCTGATGCAGGCCGACAACGTCGCCGACGAGGATGTCGGGGGCTTCCGTGACCTGAAGATCCTGCCCCACTCGCTGCGCGAGAGCCTGCCGATCTGCCTGCCGACAGCACCGTCCCGGGGTTGATCTCAGGCCTTCTTGACGAACTCGGACTTGAGCTTCATCGGCCCGATCCCGTCGATCTTGCAGTCGATGTCGTGATCCCCGTCGACCAGGCGGATGTTCTTGACCTTGGTGCCGACCTTCACCACCGAGGAGGAGCCCTTGATCTTGAGGTCCTTGATCACGGTCACGCTGTCGCCGTCGACCAGCGGGTTGCCGTTGGCATCGCGAACCACCGCCTCAA
Organism: Halomonas sp.; assembly: GCA_033720795.1. Classification (GTDB taxonomy): domain Bacteria; phylum Pseudomonadota; class Gammaproteobacteria; order Pseudomonadales; family Halomonadaceae; genus Halomonas. Next base: position 3,093 of record JAWWBV010000122.1, read on the forward strand.
CCTCATCCGATCCCGCGACATCCTTCGACCATTCGTGGCCGCACTCCGGGCAGACATGCTGCATGCCGTCGTCGTAGGTGAACTCGGAGCCGCACTCGGGGCAGTTGGGCAGATCGCTCATCGCTGATGTCCTGGGCAATGGAAAGAGGCGGGAAGCCTACACCCAGCGACCGCGCCGCTCCAGTCGCGCCATCGCCCCGACGCGAGCGTGTCGGTATGCTCCCGGGGTGGATTCCCGGAACGATGAGGAGAGGCTGGATGAAGATCGCGATCATGGGCAGCGGCGGCGTGGGCGGCTACTTCGGCGCCCGCCTGGCGCAGGCCGGAGAGGACGTCACCTTCATCGCCCGCGGCGAGCACCTGGCGGCGATCCGCCGCGACGGCCTCGCCGTGACGAGCGTCGAGGGCGACGTGACCATCGCGCCGGCCAGCGCCAGCGATGCACCGCGAGAGGTGGGCATCCAGGAGGCGGTGATCGTGGCGGTGAAGGCCTGGCAGGTCCGTGAGGCCGCCGAGGCGATCCGTCCGATGGTCGGCCCCGCCACCCTGGTGCTGCCGCTGGAGAACGGCGTGGAGGCCGCTGACACCCTGGCCGAGGCCCTCGGCGAGGCCGGCGTGCTCGACGGCCTGTGCGGCATCCTCGCCTGGCGGGAGGGCCCGGGCCGGATTCGTCATGCCGGCGTCTCCCCCTTCGTGCGCCTGGGCCCCCGTCGTCCCGATCAGGCCGAGGGCGCACGGCGCCTCCAGGCCGTGCTGGACCGCGCCCCTGGCGTGCGTGCCGAGATCCCCGACGACATCCAGGCCGCGGTCTGGAGCAAGTTCCAGTTCATCTGCGCCATGAGCGGCATCGGAGCCATCACGCGGGCCCCCCTCGGGGTGAACCGCACCCTTGCCGAGACTCGCTCGCTGACCGAGCAGCTGCTCGTCGAGATAGAGGCGGTGGCCCGTGCCCGGGGCGTGGCCCTGCCGGAGGACGCCGTGGAGCGTGCCATGGCGTTCATCGACGCGATGCCGGCCGAGAGCACGGCCTCCATGCAGCGTGACATCATGGCGGGTCGGCCCTCGGAGCTGGAGTCCCAGAACGGCGCGGTGGTGCGGCTCGGTCGGGAGGCCGGCATCGACACCCCGGTCAACGCCATGATCCATGCCGCCCTGCTGCCCCAGGAGCGGTCGGCCCGAGGCGAGGAGCCGACCGGGTAGGCCGGCATGACCGCGCCAGGGGCCGGCTGTTACCCTGCCGGGCCATGCCGCGACACTCAGGAGCCCCGATGACCCGGCCGCGCATCACCCTCGACGTCTTCAGCGACTACGTCTGCCCCTTCTGCTACCTGGAGGCGCCGGAGCTCGACGCCCTGGCCGAGCGCTTCGCGGGCGAGGTCATGATCCGCTGGCGCGCCTTCGAGCTGCGTCCCGCACCGGAACCGACCCTCGACCCCGACGGCGACTACCTGCACGACATCTGGGCGCGAGCCGTCTACCCCATGGCGGCCGAGCGCGGCATGACCCTGCGCCTGCCCCGCCTTCAGCCCCGCTCGCGGCTCGCCCACGAGGCCAGCGCCTGGGCCGCCGAACAGACCGATGAGCGCCCCGATGCCGCCGCGGCGATGCGCACGGCGCTGTTTCGCGGCTTCTTCGAGGAGAGCCTGGACCTGGCCGATCCCGGAGAGCTCGCCCGGGCGGCGAAAGGAGTCGGCCTGGACGGCGCGGCGCTGGAGCGCTCGCTCGCCGCCGGGGAGTATCGCGACCGGGTGCTGGCCGATCGGCGCCTCGCCGGGGAGCTCGGCATCGGCGGCGTGCCGGGCCTGCGCTTCTCGCTGGATGGCGAGCACGCCGGGGTGCTCGAGGGCGCTCAGCCGCGCCGACAGCTGTTCCTGGCCGTGGAGCGGCTGCGCGATCTGATGGGCTGACTCAATGAGCTGACCCAATGAGCCTGGAGGCACTCGACGCCGGCTACTTGACCTCGACCCTGCGGCGGTTGGCGCGCTTGAGCTTCGGCAGCGTCAGCTCCAGGACGCCGTTCTTGAAACTGGCCTCGGCCTTGTCGGTGTCGACCTCGCCGGGCAGGGCCACGGTGCGGGTGAAGGAGCCGCGGGAGATCTCGGAGCGGAAGTACTCGCCCTCCTCCTCCTTGCTCTCCTCGCGATGCTCGCCCTTGATGGTCACCGCGCCGTCGGTCACCGAGACATCGAGCTCCTCACGCTCGAAGCCCGGGGCCTCGGCCCGCACCACCACCTCGGCGTCGCGGTCGATGACGTCGACCTTGGGCATGCCCTTCTCGAAGGCGGCGAAGCGCTCCCAGAGGGGATGCTCCCAGCGAGAGGGCATCCGGCCGCGATCGAAGAAGCTCTCTAACATGCGGTCGAACTCGCGAAACGGGCTCATCGACCGGGATTCCGACGGCTGGGCAGACGGCTCGGTCGAGACCGGGACCTCCTTGGATGCTTTCTTGGCCATGACGATGACTCCTCCAGTGCAGATCCGATGGATAGATCAGGATGGGCGAGGTCCGGACGACCTCGGGGGAAGGCGTCGCACGGGCGGCGACGATCGCCACTCGTCGAACGGCCCCTCCTCGTCCTATCGGCATTCATCGAACGGGCCCCTCCTCGTCCTGAAGATAGTCCAGAGACACCCGGGAGCGTTGATCCAGATCAGCATGCTTCTGATCATGCCCCGGCGTCGCGAGCTACTCGCCGATGTCCTCGTGCCACAGCGCGGGCGAGGCGGCGATGAAGGCCTCCATCAGCGCGATGCACTCGGGTTCCTGCCACACCTCTACCTCGACGCCACGCTCCTCGAGCAGCGCCTCCTCGCCCAGGAAGGTCCGGTTCTCGCCGATCACCACCCGGGGGATGCCGTAGAGCAGGATGGCGCCGCTGCACATCGCGCAGGGCGAAAGCGTGGTATAGAGCGTGCTCTCCCGGTAGACCTCGGCCGGATGGCGCCCGGCGTTCTCCAGGGCATCCATCTCGCCATGCAGCACCGCGCTGCCGAGCTGCACGCGGCGATTGCGGCCGCGGCCGATGATGACGCCGCGGTGCACCAGCACCGAGCCGATGGGGATGCCGCCCTCCTCGAGCCCCCGGCGGGCCTCCTCGAGCGCGGCCTGCATGAAGTGTTCCATTGGCGGACTCCCTGCCGGATGACAATGTGCACCAGCCTACGTTGCCCGACCCAAAACGCGCCAGCTTGATGCCGGGGGGGTAGAGGCGGCCTGCGTTGAATGCAGGCGGTGACACATCCCGGCTATGGTATACCCAGGCATCCGCTACCGGGTGTCGTGTCGTTCTGCCTTTCAGGAGTTGCCATCGTGGCCGACCAGACCCGCGTGATCACCTTCTACGACGACCGAATGCTGGACCACCACCCCAACATCGAGGTGCCCTTCCTGCCCGACCGCATGGACAAGCGGATTCGTCAGCTGCTCGCCGGGCTCGGCACCCCATGGAAATACCCGGAGCATCCCGGGCGCCTGAGCGCCATCCAGCATCTACTGGAGCGTGAACCGATTGCCGGCCTCGCCTTCGAACCGGGTCGTGCCGCCACCCGCGAGCAGCTCGCCCGGGTCCACACCACCACCTACCTGAACGAGATCTTCAGCCTGCGGGGACAGAATGCCTGGCTGGACGTGGATACCACGGCCGTCTCACCGGGCAGCATCGAGGCCGCCGAGGTCGCCGCCGGCACGGCCACCGCCGCCGTGGAGGCGGTCATGGAGGGCCGGTCCGAGAGTGCCTTCGCCCTGGTGCGCCCCCCCGGCCATCATGCCGAACCGGTTCGAGCGAGGGGGTTCTGCCTGTTCAACAACGTCGCGGTGGCCGCCGCCCACGCCCGAGAAGCCCTGGGCTGCCGGCGGGTGATGATCATCGACTGGGACGCCCATCACGGCAACGGCACCCAGGAGATCTTCTGGGCCGATCCCGATGTGCTGTTCTTCGACATCCA
>JAWWBV010000123.1:0-7033 GCA_033720795.1 Halomonas sp.
CCGGAGAGCCGGCCGCCGTCCAGCAGCGAGGCGTGGTTCAGGCGGTCCTGGAAGAGCCGGGTCTCGCCGTCGCAGAGCGCCTGCAGGGTGCCGAGGTTGGCCATGTAGCCGGTGGAGAAGAGCAGCGCCGCCGGGCGTCCGGTCAGCGCGGCCAGGCGCTGCTCCAGCGCCTCGTGGACCGGGAGGTGACCGCTGACCAGGTGCGAGGCGCCGGCCCCGGCGCCGTCGCGGCGCGCGCCCTCGGCCTGGGCCTCGGCCAGGCGCGGGTCCCGCGCCAGGCCCAGGTAGTCGTTGCCGGCGAAGTCGCGCAGCGGCCCCCGGGGGTGGTGGGTACGGCGCGACCGCCAGCGGCCGGCGTCGCGCTGCGCCGTGGCCCGCTCGGCAAGGTGGGTGCTCCAGGCAGCCGACATGGCGGGTCAGGCCTGGGCGGCGTCGTAGGCGAGCCGGCTGGCCGCGTCCTCTCGGGCGCTCGCGGCCTGGCGCACCGCGCTCGCCTCGAGCGCGGCCGCCAGGGCGGCCTGCTGGCCGGCCTCGTCGGTGCAGGTCTCCCGGCGCTCGGGGTGCAGGCCGAGCCGGTCGAAGAGCGCGCGGTCCTTCTCCACCTGGGGGTTGCCGGTGGTCAGCAGGGTGTCGCCGTAGAAGATCGAGTTGGCCCCGGCCAGGAAGGCCAGCGCCTGGGTGGCGTCATCCATCTGCTCGCGGCCGGCGGAGAGGCGCACGTGGCTCTTCGGCATCAGGAGGCGGGCCACGGCGATGGCGCGCACGTACTCGATGGGGTCGAGGTCCTCGACGTCCTCGAGCGGCGTGCCGGGCACCTTGACCAGCATGTTGATCGGCACCGACTCCGGGTGCGGCTCGAGCCTGACCAGCTGCTGGAGCAGGGCGGCGCGGTCGCGGGGCGCCTCGCCCATGCCGAGGATGCCCCCCGAGCAGACCTTCATGCCGGCCTGGCGCACGTTGCCCAGGGTCTCCAGCCGGTCGGCGTAGGTGCGGGTGGTGATGATCTCGCCGTAGTACTCCGGCGAGGTGTCGAGGTTGTGGTTGTAGTAGTCGAGCCCGGCCTCGGCCAGCCGGCCCGCCTGGTCGCCGTCGACCATGCCGAGGGTCATGCAGGTCTCGAGCCCCAGCGCCTTGACCCGGCGCACCATCTCCAGCACCACCTCGAGGTCGCGCTCCCGCGGGCTCTTCCAGGCCGCACCCATGCAGAAGCGGCTGGCCCCGGCCTCCTGGGCGGCGCGTGCCTGTTCGACCACCTTCTCGATCTCCAGCAGCTTCTCCTTGCCGAGCCCGGTGTTGTAGTGGCCCGACTGCGGGCAGTACTTGCAGTCCTCGGGGCAGGCGCCGGTCTTGATGGAGAGCAGGGTGGAGACCTGCACGGCGTTGGCCTCGAAGTGGGCCCGGTGCACCTGCTGGGCGCGGAACAGCAGGTCGTTGAAGGGCAGGGCGAACAGCGCCTCGATCTCCTCGAGCGACCAGTCATGGCGGACCTCGCCGAGCGCGGCTAGGGTCTGGGAGTCGGGGCGGGATTCTTGGGACGCGGCAGGCATGGCGGGCTCGCTTATGGTCAACTGGACGTGGATATCGAGGTTGACGGATAGCCTACGGCCTGCGGCGGCCATGTCAACCGCGAGAATGAGCCGGGTTGACGGCTGGCTGCGCCGGGCCCTGCCCGGGCGCTGCGTCTTCTGCCTGTCGTCGCTGCCGGGAGAGGCGCCCTGGTGTGCGGACTGCTTCGCGAGGCTGCCGTGGAACCGGCCGGCCTGTGACGGCTGCGGCGAACCCCAGCCACCGGCCCAGGCAGGGCTGCGCTGCGGGCGCTGCCTGCGCCGGCACCCGGCGTTCGATCGGGCCAGGGTGCCGCTCCGCTATGCCGATGAGGTGGCGGGCCTGGTGCAGCGCTTCAAGTTCGACGCCTCGCCGCGGGCCGGAAGCCTGCTGCTCGAGCTGCTGGTGGCGGGGCTCACGTCGGACGAGCGGGCCTGGCCCGGGGCGCTGATGGCGGTGCCCCTGCATCCACGTCGCGCCCGGGAGCGCGGCTTCGACCAGGCGCGCTGGCTCGCCCGGCGCCTGGCCCGACGGCTCGACCGCCCGCTGGTGCGGGCGGTGCGCCTGCGCGACACGCCCAGCCAGCGCGGCCTGGATCGCGGCGAGCGACGTGCCAACCTGCGCGCGGCCTTCGGCGTGCCGGTGGGCCTGCCCGGGCGCGTGGCCCTGGTCGACGACGTGATGACCACCGGCGCGACCCTGGAGGCGCTGGCCGTGGCCTGTCGCCGGGCCGGCGCCCGGGAGGTGGAAGCCTGGGCGGTGGCGCGCACGCCCCTTCACGACCGCTGATCCGGGCTCTGGTAGAGTGGGGGCTCTTTACGCCTGCCGGAGCCCTCCATGGAGACCAGACCCCATCCCTTCGCCGATCTCTCGCCCGCCCGGGTCGTGGCGGCGGTGGAGTCGCTCGGCTTCTGGCTGCCCGGGGAACCCTTCGCCCTCAACAGCTACGAGAATCGGGTCTTCCTGGTGCACGACGACGAGCGCCGCCGCTGGGTGGTGAAGTTCTACCGTCCCGAGCGCTGGACGGATGCCCAGATCCGCGAGGAGCACGCCTTCCTGGCCGAGCTGGCCGAGGCCGGGGTGGCCGTGTCGGCACCCTGGCGAGACGCAGCGGGCGAAAGCCTGCACCGTGCCGAAGGCTTTCGTTTCACGCTCTTCCCGCACCTGCCGGGCCAGGCGCCGGAGCTGGAGAACCCGACCCACCTGTTCGCCCTCGGCGAGCTGATCGGCGCGGTGCACGCGGTGGGCGAGCGAGGACGCTTCGCGCATCGACGCTCGCTGGATCTCGACGGCATGGTGCTGGAGGCCCGCGACAAGGTGCTGGCGAGTCGCTGGCTGGATCGCCGCCAGCGCCCCGCCTACCAACGCCTCTGCGATGCACTGCATGCCCGACTGACCGCGCATGGCGAGGCGCTGGGCCAGATGATCCGCGTGCAGGGCGACTGTCATATCGGCAACGTGCTGGGGCGCGACGAGTACTTCGCCCTGGTCGATTTCGACGATTGCCTGATGGCGCCCGCCATCCAGGACCTGTGGATGCTGTTCACGGCCCAGGAGGAGGGCGAGCGCCAGATGCAGCTCTCGGAGGTGCTCGAGGGCTACGAGCAGCACCGTGAGTTCGAGCGCGGGGAGTTGGCCCTGGTGGAGCCCTTGCGTACCCTGCGCCAGCTGCGCCACAGCGCCTGGCTGGTGGACCGCTGGGAGGACCCGGCCTTCCCGCAGGCCTTCCCGTGGCTGGCCGATGCCGGTTACTGGGACGGCCACCTGCGCCAGCTGGAACAGCAGCGCCAGGTGCTCGAGGCGGCACCGCGGTGGCTGGCCTGAGCGGTGCTGAGCCGGGGGCGTGTGCTTTGGGCAGTGCCGGGGGGATTAACGCAGGACGCACCCCGAAGGGCGCGTCCAGGAGCATGTCGCGGATGGGGTGACGTTCAGTCGGCGTCGGGGCCTGTCTCGGCCGGCGTCGGGGCGGCGGCGCCCTCGCCCCGGCGGCGCTGAGCATTGATCTCGGCCGCCGGATTGTCCTGCTGCTCGATGGAAAGGTCGCTGGCCAGGCGCAGCTGGAAGGTCTGCTGCGGGGTCAGGCGGCATTCGTCGCCCTGGCAGGCGGGGATGCCGAAATCGCCGTCGGCGCCATAGGCGGCGGCGGACAGTTCGCCGCTGTAGATCTCGCTCTCGCTGCCGTCTGTCTCGATGCAGGTCAAGGCCTCGGTGGTCAGACGGATACGCTCACCGTCGAGGCGGGCATTGCCGACCAACACGCAGTATTCCGGCAGGGTGTGAGAGGCACTGCCGCCGGCGACCGGGTGAATGATCAGATCGTCGCGCGCCGGTTCCTGGTCGGTCAGGATCAGCGTGTCGATGACCTGGACGTCGAGGGTCGCATCGGTCGGCAGTTCGAGGGTGTCGCTCATGGCCAGGGTCGGTGCCGCCAGGGCGGCGGCCATCAGCAGAGAGGCAGGGGTCTTGATCATGTCGGGCTCTCGAGGGTGACTTGGGCGCAGCATGAAGCAGCCATTACCTTACCACAGGGCCGCATACCCGGCAGCCCTCGGGGGTGGGAGAGAGCGCGACACGATGTCACTGGGCGCACCGGGGGCCCCCTGCGCCGCCGGGCGTCATGCGCTAGAATACCTACTTGCTGGACTCTTTTGTTGTACAGGATATGGATCTTGTATATTTTCTGTACACTATATAGCAAAGCGTGATGGCCGGGCTATCCACCATCGACACGCCGGACACCGACTCTGCCACAGGGCCTGACCATGACCGAAGAACTCGCCAACCACTATCGCCACATCATTCACGAGCTGGGCGAGGATCCCGAGCGCGAGGGCCTGCGCGACACACCCAAGCGCGCCGCCAAGGCGATGCAGTTCCTCAACCGCGGCTACAGCCAGTCGCTCGAGGAGATCATCAATGGCGCGGTATTCGAGTCGGAGACCGACGAGATGGTGCTGGTCAAGGACATCGAGCTCTACTCCATGTGCGAGCACCACCTGCTGCCCTTCATCGGCAAGTGCCACATCGCCTACCTGCCCAGCGGCAAGGTGCTGGGGCTCTCCAAGTTCGCCCGCATCGTCGACATGTACGCCCGTCGCATGCAGATCCAGGAGAACCTGACCCGCCAGATCGCCGAGGCGGTCCAGCAGGTCACCGAGGCCCGGGGCGTGGCGGTGGTGATCGAGGCGCGCCACCTGTGCATGATGATGCGCGGGGTCGAGAAGCAGAACTCCAGCATGACCTCCTCGGTGATGCTCGGCTCCTTCCGGGAGAAGCCAAGCACCCGCCAGGAGTTCCTCACCCTGGTCAACGGACGCTGATTGTCCCGCAAGGAGCCCCGACATGCCGATTCACGCCCTGGACGACCAGCACTTCGACCACGATCTGGCCACGATCCGCATCAAGAACCTGCGGCTACGGACGCACATCGGCATCAAGGATGACGAGATCCATAACCGCCAGGACGTGGTGATCAACGCGGTGATTCGCTACCGTGCCGACAAGGCCGTCCAGTTCAACCACATCGAGCAGGCCCTGAACTACCGGACCATCACCAAGGAGATGATCGCCCTGGTCGAGGATCATCGCTTCCTGCTGCTCGAGCGCATGACCCGCGAGGTGCTGGACCTGATCATGAGCCACGAGCAGGTGCTGACCGCCCAGGTGGAGATCGACAAGCCCCACGCGCTGCGGTTCTCCGACTCGGTCTCGATCACGCTCTCCGATTCCCGGGGGCCTCGCCGCCCGCAGTGAGCCCCCGGCGTTGATCGATGAAGGACCCCGATGCTTGGTGCATCGGGGTCTTTGCGCTTAGCATGGGGAAAACCGACAAGAGGCCGCATTCGCGGCAGGAGACGACCATGCAAGCCCTCAAGGAAACGCAGCTCTATTGCCCCTTCGCCTATATCGACGGCAGCTGGGTCGCCGCCGACAGCGGCGAGCAGATCGACGTGCTCAATCCGGCCACCGGCGAGCCGATGGGCAACGTGCCTCGCCTGGGGCGTGCGGAGACCGAGCGCGCCATCGATGCGGCCGATGCCGCCCTGCCGAGCTGGAAGGCCCTCACCGCCCTGGAGCGCGCCGATATCCTGATGAAGTGGCACGACCTGATGATGGAGCATCAGGACGACCTGGCCATGATCATGACCTATGAGCAGGGCAAGCCGCTCAAGGAGGCCGCGGGCGAGATCGCCTACGCGGCGAGCTTCCTGCGCTGGTTCGCCGAGGAGGCGCGGCGCGTCTACGGGGACACCGTGCCGGCCGCCAAGGCCAACCAGCGGATCGTGGTCACCAAGCAGCCGGTCGGCGTGGTGGGGGCCATCACGCCCTGGAACTTCCCGGCGGCGATGATCACCCGCAAGGCCGGCGCGGCGCTGGCCGCGGGCTGCACCATCGTGGTCAAGCCGGCCAGCCAGACCCCGTTCTCCGCCACGGCCCTGGCCAAGCTCGCCGAGCGCGCCGGCGTGCCGCGCGGCGTGTTCAACGTGGTGCCCGGGCGTGCCTCGGAGATCGCCGCGGCCATGACCGAGTCGCCGCTGGTGCGCAAGATCACCTTCACCGGCTCCACCGAGGTGGGGCGCCAGCTGATGTCCCAGGCCTCCCGGCACATCCAGAAGATCTCCCTGGAGCTCGGCGGCAACGCTCCCTTCATCGTCTTCGAGGATGCCGACCTGGACGCCGCGGTGGAGGGCGCCATGGCGGCCAAGTTCCGCAACGCCGGCCAGACCTGCGTCTGCACCAACCGCTTCCTGGTGCAGTCCAGCGTGGTCAATGCCTTCTGCGAGAAGCTGGCGGTGGCCATGAACAGCGAGCTCAAGGTGGGCAACGGCACCGAGGGCGGCGTCAACATCGGCCCGCTGATCGACGAGAACGCGGTGGCCAAGGTCAGCGAGCACGTCCACGACGCCGTGGACCAGGGCGCGGAGCTGCTGCTGGGCGGCCATCCGCACCCGCTGGGCGGCAACTTCTTCTCGCCGACCCTGATCAGCTTCGCCCACGACCGGATGAAGGTGGCCCGCGAGGAGACCTTCGGTCCGCTGGCGGCGGTGTTCCCCTTCGATGACGAGGAGGAGGCCGTGCGCATGGCCAACGACACCGAGTACGGCCTGGCCTCCTACTTCTACTCCCGCGACCTGGGCCGCGTCTGGCGGGTCGCCGACGCCCTGGAGTACGGCATGGTGGGCATCAACACCGGCCTGATCTCCAACGCCGCGGCGCCCTTCGGCGGGGTCAAGGCCTCGGGGCTCGGCCGCGAGGGCGGCCACCAGGGCCTCGACGAGTTCCTCGAGACCAAGTACCTCTGCTTCGACCTCGGCTGATCGGGCTCTGCTCGAAGCCGCAAGCCAAAGCCGTAAGATACGAAAACCCCGCCGGGCGCTGAGCCCGGCGGGGTTTTCTATTGGGTCGTGCTCGAGGAGACGGCGGGAGAGTCCCCGCCGTGTCGCGCCGCTCAGTGACGGAAGTGGCGCATGCCGGTGAAGACCATGGC
>JAWWBV010000124.1:0-7030 GCA_033720795.1 Halomonas sp.
AGCAAGGGAAGCGGATCATACGGCTCGATCCGTTTTTCGGTTGCCGACGGGCGCCGCGTAATCACTACCCTGTGCGTCCGGCCCCCGAACGCGACCAGTGTCTGCTCCAAGCGATGTGTGACTTGAGGTTGCGATGAGACGGTACCGCCGAGAGGCAAGGATCGGTATCGAGAGGGCAAGGATGCCCTGGCAAGGATGCCTCTCCCCCGTCAGGGGGGATCGAATTGCGCGGCATCGCCCTTGCGGCGCTGTCGCCAGTAACGAAGCGGGGTGGCCGGTCGGCCACCCGCATGGGAACGACCAGCCCCTGGTGGCAGATGGCGTTTTCATGGCTTCGGGGGCCTCTGGCCCTTGGGGAGGTCAGCGATGGTCGGACCAGGTCGACGATCGGTGGCGTTTCCAGACCCTTCAGTTCCCTGCGTATTGGGCCGGCCATGCCGGCCCTTTTTTTCGCCCGCGGGTGACGCCGAACCAGCGCGAGGCGGTCGGCCGATCTCTGGTATCCTTTGGGATGGACGATGGTGGGTCCCTTTACCCTCCTGCAAAGAACGCTGTTCATGACCACAGCCGTTACGCGCCGCTGGCGCCCGCGCTCGCTGTTGCAGCTGGTGTTGCTGGCCTTTCTGGTCGTGATGCTGCCGCTGGCGGTGCTGATGATCCAGGCCGGTCAGGCGCTCTCCGAGCTCTCGCGCCTGGCCGACCAGAGTGCCCGCCAGGCGGTGGAGGAGACCCGGCGTGCCCGCTCGCTGGGCGCCCTGGCGCTGGAGATGGAGCGCGGCGCGCGCCAGTACGCGGTGGTCGAGCAGGAGGGACTGCTGGAGATCTTCGACGAGCGCCTCGCGGAGTTCCGGCAGCTGCTGGCCCAGCAGCGCCGGTTGCTGCCCGATGATCCCCACGTGGCGGCGCTGGAGGAGGCGCTGGACGGCCTCGCCGAGCTGCCCGACCTGCCGCTCGAGGCGTTCAAGGCGCGGCTCTCCGACTTCCTGCCCTTCGCCCAGCATACCGAGGCGATGCGACAGGCCACCAACCGGCGGATCGACGAGCGCATCGACACCATCAGCGCGCGCGCCGAGGACGTGCAGGTCCGCCTGTGGTGGCAGACCGCGGCGCTGGTCTCGGCGAGCCTGGTGCTGATGCTGTTGTTCACGCGGCTGATCATCCATCCGATCCGCCAGCTCGAGCGGCGGATCCTCGGCATCGGCAGCCTGGGCGGCGACAACGAGCGCCACCGGAGTCCCCTCAACGGGCCGGCGGAGCTGGTCACCCTGGGCGAGCGCCTGGACTGGCTGGCCTCGCGGCTCGACGACCTGGAGGCCCAGAAGCAGCAGTTCCTGCGCCACATGTCCCACGAGCTCAAGACGCCGCTGGCCAGCGTGCGCGAGGGCTCGTCGCTGCTCGCCGACGGTGTGGCCGGCGAGGTCACGCCGCGCCAGCGCGAGATCCTCGACCTGATCGATACCAGCGGGCGCGAGCTGCAGCAGTTGATCGAGCAGCTGCTCGACTACAACCTGCTCAAGCACAGCCGTCAGCTCGATATCGCCCGGCTGGACGTTGCCACCGTGGTCAAGGAGGTGCTCGCCAAGCATCGACTGGCGCTCGACAACAAGGAGATGCGGGTCAACTGCTTCCACGGCCCGCTGACCTGGGCGCTCGACGGCACCGCCACCGCCCGGGTGCTCGATAACCTGATCTCCAACGCCGTGGCCTACGGCGAGGATGGCGGCGAACTCGAGATCCGCGCCCGCGCGCTGCCGGACCGCCTGGTGATCGAGGTGGCCAACAGCGGCGAGCCGATCGCCAAGGAGGACCGCGATCGACTCTTCGACGCCTTCTACCAGGGCCGGGTGCGCCGCAAGGGCCCGCTCAAGGGCTCCGGCATCGGTCTCTCGGTGGCCGCCGACTGCGCCCGCCTCCAGCAGGGCCGCCTGGAGCTGGTGGACGACGCGCGGCTGGCGGTCTGTTTCCGGCTCACCCTGCCCTGGCCGACCCAGTCGCCCGAGCCGGGCGAGCCGACACCGAGACCCGCCCGGATGGATGACGATACAACCAAGGACCTGTCATGACCGTACGCCCCTGGCTGCTGTGTCTGACCACGCTGTGGCTGACCGGATGTCAGTATCTGCCCGCGCCGCTGGCGCCCCATTCCTCCGGGGTGGTGATGCCGAACGCCTCCCTGGGCACGCTCTCCTGCAGCGACGCGCTGCCGGACTTCGACGATGACCAGTGCCTGCTGCCCGAGTGGGTGGCCTTCGGCCTGGCCTCCCAGCGGGGGGGGCAGGCGTGGCGGGAGGCCACCCTGCTGCGCCTGGAAGGCGAGGGCAAGGAGCGCCGCCTGGCCCGCGCGGTGCTGCTCGCCTGGGGGAGCGACCAGCAGTGGAACCGCGCCTCGGAACTCTACAAGGCCGACCTGGCGAGCGCCCCGCGCGAGCTGCAGCCGCTGCTGCGCTACTGGCTCAACGAGCTGGAGGGGCGCCGGCGACTGGCCGACCAGCTGGCCGAGCAGCGTCGCGCCTTCGATGCCGCCGAGGAAGAGAAGGCGGCGCTCAGCCAGGAGCTCGAGGCGATGGCCGCGAAGCTCGAGCAGCTCACCGCCATCGAACAGAACATCAACCTGCGACAGCAGAGTGAATAACTCGGGAGAGACGACATGAAGCAGACCGGACGCCTGCCCCACACCGGCGATCATGGCGCGCACATCCTGCTGGTGGACGACGATGTCAGCCTGCTGAAGCTGCTGGGCATGCGGCTCGAGAGCCGCGGCTATCGCGTCACCACCGCCGAGAGCGGACGCGAGGCCCTCAAGCGGCTGGAGGTCGCCCGCCCGGACCTGGTGCTCACCGACCTGCGCATGGACGAGATGGACGGGCTGGCGCTGTTCCAGGAGATCCAGCGCCGGCTGCCGGGGCTGCCGGTGATCCTCCTCACCGCCCACGGCTCGATCCCCGATGCGGTGAATGCCACGCAACAGGGGGTGTTCGGCTTCCTGACCAAGCCGGTCGATCGTGACGAGCTGTTCTCGGCCATCGATGACGCCCTGGCCCAGACCTCCACCTCCGCCACCGAGGGCGACGACGCCTGGCGCTCGGCCATCATCACCCGCAGTCCCGAGCTGGAGCGTATCCTCGAGCAGGCGCGCATGGTCGCCGCCTCGGACGTCAGCGTGCTGGTCACCGGCGCCTCCGGGACGGGCAAGGAGCTGCTCGCCGGCGCCATCCACAAGGCCAGCCCGCGGGCCGACAAGCCCTTCGTGGCGATCAACTGCGGCGCCTTGCCGGAGCAGCTGCTGGAGAGCGAGCTGTTCGGCCACGCCCGCGGCGCCTTCACCGGGGCGGTCAGCGAGCACCGCGGCCTCTTCCAGGCGGCCGACGGCGGCACCCTGTTCCTCGACGAGATCGGCGACATGCCGATGACCCTGCAGGTCAAGCTGCTGCGTGCCCTCCAGGAGCGCCAGATCCGTCCGCTCGGCTCGACCACCTCGGTGCCCATCGACGTGCGGATCATCTCGGCGACCCACCGCGACCTGGATCGCGCCATGCACGAGGGCGAGTTCCGCGAGGATCTCTACTACCGCCTCAACGTGGTCAACCTGCGCCTGCCGCCCCTCAAGGAGCGCGCCGAGGACGTGCCGCTGCTGGCCAAGCACCTGGTCGCCCAGGCCGCCGCGCGGCACAAGCCCTTCGTCAAGGGCTTCTCGCCGGAGGCGCTCAACCTGCTGGCCACCTCGGCCTGGCCCGGCAACGTGCGCCAGCTGGTCAACGTGGTAGAGCAGTGCGTGGCCCTGACCACCTCGCCGATGATCCCCGAGGGGCTGGTGGCCCAGGCGCTGGTCGCCGAGGAGAACGCCATGCCCACCTTCAACGACGCCCGGGCCGGCTTCGAGCGCAGCTACCTGGTCAAGGTGCTCAAGATCACCGAGGGCAACGTCACCCAGGCGGCGCGCATCGCCGGGCGCAACCGCACCGACTTCTACAAGCTGCTGGCCCGCCACGAGCTCGAGCCCGGCGCCTTCAAGCCCGCCGCGCGCCAGCCCGAGCACCACTAGCGACCCTCCGCTCGCGGCGCCGGTCGGTCTTTGCCGATCGCGCAGCGCGAGGGTTTCCCGACAAGGGTTCCCCGCAACGCAAGACCCCCTGCCGAGGCAGGGGGTCGTTGTCGTGGGTGGATGAACCGCCCGGCTTACTCGGGCAGCTTGGTCCGGCGCAGGTAGGGGAAGACGGTCTCGTACTCGCCGAACTTGGCCTTGGCGTCCTCGTCGGAGACCGTCGGCGGGATGATCACGTCCTCGCCGACGTTCCAGTCGGCCGGCGTGGCCACGCCCTTGCCGTTGGCGGTCTGCAGGGCGTCCAGGGCGCGAAGCACCTCGGCGAAGTTGCGGCCCACGTTCATCGGGTAGGTCATGGAGAGCTTGAGCTGCTTGTCCGGGCCGATGATGAAGACGGTGCGCACGGTGGCGCTGTCGGCCGGGGTGCGGCCGTCCGGCAGGTAGGCCTCGGCCGGCAGCATGTCGAACAGCTTGGCGACCTTGAGGTCCTCGTCGGCGATGATCGGGAAGCCGACGTCGCAGCCGGCGAGGCTCGAGATGTCCTGGCTCCACTTCTTGTGGTCTTCCACGCCGTCCACGGAGACGCCGATCACCTTGGTGCCGCGCTTCTGCCACTCGGCGTTGAGCCGGGCCACGGCGCCGAACTCGGTGGTGCAGACCGGGGTGAAGTCCTTCGGATGCGAGAACAGGATCGCCCAGCTGTCGCCGATCCACTCGTGGAAGCGGATCGGGCCCTGGCTGGTGTCGGCCTCGAAATCGGGTACAACGTCGTTGATGCGCAGTGACATGGTGCAACTCCCTTCTCTGGGTGGGTGAAGCTGCCGGCCCGCCGCCTCTCCCTCGGGCGGCGCGGGCCGTTCGGATCCTCTGCTCATTGTCGGGGCTCGCGGGGCTCCCGACAACGGGCGGGCGGCGTCTCTCTCGTACTGTGATGTTTTAACGTTAGACGATGGAGCAGGCCCCGCGCAGCTCGCGACCGCTCACTCGTCGCGCGCCTCGAGCACCTCGAGCGCGAGGCGTCCCTCGCCCAGGCGCGCCTCGAGGCGCTCCCCGGGGGCGGTGTCGGCCGCCCGGCGGACCACCCGGCCCGCGTCGTTCTCGAGGATCGCGTAGCCGCGCCCCAGCACCGCCAGCGGGCTCACCGCCTGCAGCTCGCGAGCGACGCCGCCCAGCCGCTCGCGGTGGCGGGCCAGCGCCCGGGGCATCGCCTGATGCAGGCGCTGGGCGGCGCGCGCGAGCCGCTGCCCGGCCTGGTCGGTCAGCCGGTCCGGCGAGCGCAGCGCCAGGCGCCGGTGCAGGTCGTGCGCGTGGCGCCGCTGCCGGTCGAGGTGCGAGCGCACGGCTCGGTGCAGTCGCGCCTCCACCGCCTCGAGCTGCTGACGACGCGCCGCCAGCACCTCGCCGGGGTGGCGCAGCCGGGCGCGCAGGTGATCCAGGCGCTGGGCGTCGGTGTCGAGGCGGGCACGCTGGGCGCGGGTCAGCCGCTCGGCCAGCCGCTCTAGGCGGTGGAGGCGTTCGCGGCGGTCGGGCACCAGCTGCTCGGCCGCGGCCGAGGGCGTGGGGGCGCGGGCGTCGGCGGCGAAGTCGGCGAGCGTGGTGTCCACCTCGTGGCCCACCGCGGCCATCACCGGCAGCCGGGAGTGGAAGATCGCCCGGGCCAGGTGCTCGTCGTTGAAGGCCCACAGGTCCTCGAGGCTGCCGCCGCCGCGGGTGATCAGGATGGCATCGCGCTCGGGGTCCAGGGCCGACTGGCGGTTGAGCAGGCCCAGCGCCCCGATCATCGCCGGCGCCGCCTCGCGGCCCTGCACCGGCACCGGGATCAGCGTGACCTGGGCGAGCGGCCAGCGCGCCGCCAGGACCGCCAGCACGTCGCGGATCGCCGCGCCGGTGGGCGAGGTGAGCACCAGCAGGTGGCGTGGCGGGAAGGGCAG
Organism: Halomonas sp.; assembly: GCA_033720795.1. Taxonomy (GTDB): domain Bacteria; phylum Pseudomonadota; class Gammaproteobacteria; order Pseudomonadales; family Halomonadaceae; genus Halomonas. Next base: position 5,974 of record JAWWBV010000124.1, read on the forward strand.
GGGGCGCGCGTTGGCGAACACCCCCTCGGCGGCGAGACGCGCCTTGAGCCGTTCGTAGGCGGCCAGCAGCTCGCCTTCGCCGGCCGCGCGCACCGCCTCGACGATCAGCTGGTAGTCGCCGCGGGGCTCGAAGAGCGACACCTGGCCGCGCACCTTGACCCGGTCGCCGTCGCGCATCGGTGCGGCGACGAAGCGCGCGCGGGTGCGAAACAGCGCGCAGCGCAGCTGGGCGCGCTCGTCCTTCAGGGTGAAGTAGACGTGCCCCGAGCTGGGCCGCGACACCCCGGAGAGTTCGCCCTCCACCCACACCTCGCCGACGTCCTGCTCGAGCGCGCGCCGGGCGCGCCGGTTGAGCTCGCTGACGCTCAGCGCCTCGCTATCGCTGGCAGGATCTTGGGGCGTGTCGCTGAAGGGCGGCGGCATGGGATGGGTCTCCGGCGGGAACGCCGCCCAGCCTAGCATGGATGGCGGCGTCGTCCGCAGGCGCACGGGAGGATCGATACCGCTAGGCGCTCAGGCGCCGGCAGGCGGCCAGCAGTACCGGCATCAGCAGGATCAGCACCGTGATGCGCAGCAGGTGATGGGCGGTCACGAAGGCCGGGTCGATGCCGAGCGACAGCGCCACCAGGCTCAGCTCCGGCGCCCCGCCCGGCATGTAGGCGAGCAGCGCCGCGGGCAGCGACACCCCCGCTGCTTCATGGATCGCCCAGGCGGCGAGGATAGCGATCGCCAGCAGGCCCAGCGCCTGCAGCGCGGCCATCGCCAGGGTGCGGCCCAGGGTGGCAAGCGAGGTCCCGCTGAAGCGCACCCCCACCGAGACGCCGATGATCACCTGGGCCAGGGCGATCAGCGTCGGCGGGAGGGCGGCATGGGTCAGCCCCGTCAGGTGCAGCGCCGACGAGACCAGCGCCGGGCCGAACAGCAGGGCGTTGGGCAGGCGCAGTCGCCGCCCCAGCCAGGCGCCCAGCACCCCGGCCCCGGCCAGCCAGGCGGCATCCGCCGGGCCGGGCAGCCACAGCCACTGCGCCGGGTCCGGGGTGGCGGCGCTCAGGCTGAC
>JAWWBV010000125.1:0-7023 GCA_033720795.1 Halomonas sp.
CCTGACCGTCGAGACCAGCGTGGGAGGTGAAGCATGAGCCAGCAGCTGACCGTCATCGGCACCGGCGTCATCGGTAACGGCTGGATCGCCCGGGCCCTGGCCCGCGGCTGGGACGTGGTCGCCTTCGACCCGGCCGAGGGTGCCGCCGCCCGCACCCGCGCCTTCGTCGCGGGCGCCTGGCCGTCCCTCGAGAAGCTGGGCCTGGCCGAGGGAGCCGACCCGGCGCGACTGACCTTCGTCGCGAGCCTCGAGGAGGCCGTGGCCGGCGCCGACCTGATCCAGGAGAACGTCCCCGAGCGCCTCGAGCTCAAGCGCGAGATCCTCGCCGCCATCGATGCCGCCGCGGCCCCCGGCACGATCGTCGGTTCCTCCACCTCGGGCTTCAAGCCGAGCGACCTGCAGCGCGACTGCACCTGGGTCCCGGGCCGGGTGATCGTCGCCCACCCCTTCAACCCGGTCTACCTGCTGCCGCTGGTCGAGCTGGTCGGCGGCGAGGCCACCGAGCCCCGCCAGATCGAGCGGGCCCAGGCGCTCTACCAGGACCTGGCGATGCGCCCGCTGGTGGTCAAGCGCGAGATCGAGGGGCATATCGCCGATCGTCTGATGGAGGCGCTGTGGCGCGAGGCGCTGCACCTGGTCAACGACGGCGTCGCCACCACCGAGGAGATCGATGCCGCGGTGGTCTACGGCTGTGGCCTGCGCTGGTCGCTGATGGGCACCTTCCTGACCTTCCACCTGGCCGGCGGCGAGCAGGGCATGCGCCACATGCTCGAGCAGTTCGGCCCGGCGCTGAAGCTGCCCTGGACCAAGCTCGAGGCCCCGGAACTCACCGATGAGCTGATCGACAAGGTGGTCGAGGGCTGTGAGTACCAGGCCGCCGGCCGTCCGGTCGCCGAGCTCGATCGCCGCCGCGACGACTTCCTGGTCGAACTGCTCGACCTGGTGCAGAAGTACTGGCCCGAGGCCGAAGGCCTCGAAGGGCGCATCTGATGGCGCTCCTGGAAGTCCGCGTCGCCCCGGAGTGGGTCGACTACAACGGCCACATGAACGACGCCGAGTACGCCCGGGTGTTCTCGCTGGGCGTGGAGGCGCTGATGGATGCCATCGGCCTCGACGAGGCCGGCCGGGCGCGCCATGGCTACACCCTCTACACCCTGGAGACGCACCTCTGCTACCGGCGCGAGGCCCACGAGGGCCAGCCGCTGTCGGTCGAGGTGACGGTGCTGGCGCGCGACGCCAAGCGCCTGCACGTCTTCTTCGCGATGCATGACAGCGAGGGCACGCTGCTGGCCACCAGCGAGCAGATGCTGATGGGCATCGACAGCGACGCCGGGCGCCCGGCGCCCTTCCCGGAGGCCGTGGCCGGCGTCATCGAGACGCTGCCCGCCGCCGCCGAAGGCGACTGGCCGGAGCTCGCCGGCCGTCGCATCGGGCTGCCGCCGCGACGCTGACAGACAGGGGACGCCTGGCGCCCTGGCGCCGAGCCTCCTGTTGCCGAGCGTCATGCCTGGGAGACACGCCATGACCATCGACGACTTCCATCGCGTCTTTGCTGCCGCCCTCGAGGCCATGTCCCGCCTGCCTCTGCCGGCGGCACGCCACGACTACGATCGCCTCTGCGCGAGCTTCGCCCCGCCGCGCCCCGCAGGCCTGACGGTCGAAGCGGATCGCGTGGCGGGCGTGCCGGTGCGGCGCTACCGGCCGGGTCGGCAGGGCGCGGGCGTCGTCGTCTACGTGCACGGCGGCGGCTTCTCCCTGGGCTCGCTCGACAGCCATGACGGCGTGGCCGCCGGACTCGCCGAGGCGCTGGAGCGGGAGGTGGTGAGCATCGGCTACCGGCGACTGCCCGAGGCCGGCTATCGCGAAGCCCTCGGCGATTGTCGCGCCGTGGCCGCGGTGCTCGATCCCGTGGCCCTGACGGGCGACAGCGCCGGGGGAAGGCTGGTGCTGGACCTCGCCGCCGAGACGGCGACCCGGGCGGCCTTGGGCGTGATCTACCCCCTGACGGGCCGCCCGACCCGGGAGACCCTGGGGCCGGACGCGCCGCTGCTGAGTCGTCAGGAGGCGATGGAGGCCTGGGCGCTGATCGCGGCGGAGGCACCGCCGGGCCGCGACACCGTACCGCCCGCGACGGCCATCGAGGTCCTCGCCGTCTCTCGGGATCCGCTCACCCGGCCCCTGGAAGCGGCACTGACCGAGTGGCGTGCCCAGGGTGCGAGCGTGGGCTACCACCGGGCCGACAACATGCTGCACGGCTGTCTGCATGCCCGAGAGTCGCTGCCGGAAATGCTTCGCGCCTGGCAGGCGTTCTGCGAGGGGCTGCGCCGGCACCTCGACTGACCTCATGGCGGGCGCCACTGGGCGCGACGGCAACATCGTTTCATTTGTTCGCGCAGAAGGAAGGTACTCAGCAACGGCTCAACCGCATTTTTCTCCGACATAAAGATAAAGAGTTGCCCATGAACAAGAATCTGATGACCTCCGTGGCGACCGTGCTGACGGTCATTGCCCTGATCGGTTTTGCCGCTCTGGCGCCCGGGCCCTTCCAGGCCCTGCTGACCACGATCAAGGTCAACGTCATCGGCCATTTCGGCTTCATCTTCACCTATCCGGCCTTCCTGGCTTCCCTCGTCTTCCTGGTGATCGCCCTGACGCCGCTGGGCAGGCTCCGCTTCGGCGACGAGGACCCCGAGTTCTCCACGCTGGCCTGGCTCGGCATGCTGTTTGCCACCGGCATGGGCATCGGCCTGGTCACCTGGGGCGTGCTGGAGCCGCGCTATCACGTCGAGGCGGGCCTCGGCAGGGATCAGGCGCTGCTCTATGCCTTCAATCACTGGGGGCTGCTGGCCTGGGCCGGCTACCTGGCCATCGGGGTGATCTTCGCTCACGCCCTGTACAACATGAAGCTCGACAAGCCGGCCGAGACCCTGCTCGGCGGCGGCTTCCTGAGCAAGCTCAACCTGGTCAGCCTGGTGGTCTCCACCGTGATCGGCCTCTCGCTGACCTTCTCCTACGCCGCCGAACCGCTTCAGAAGAGCGTCTCCCGGTATCTGGGACTCGATGTCGGCCCCACCTGGATCATCCTGGTGCTGTCGCTGTTTGCCATCGCTTCCAGCGCCTCCGGGTTGAAGCGCGGCATCAAGTGGCTGAGCAACTACAACACCGTCTTCGCCCTGATCCTGATGGTCGGTACCTTCGTGCTGACCGCGCCGCTGGATATCCTGGGCACTCTTGCGCGACTGCTGCCGGAATACGTGCTGCAATACCCGTCGCTCGCGCTGGACATCGGCTATGACGACCCGGAACGCAAGGTCTGGCTGGCCGATTGGCTGTATGCCTTCGAGGCCGCCTGGTACGGCTGGTTCATCTTCACCGGGGTCTTCATCGCGCGCATCTCCAAGGGCCGCACGCTGCGACAGATGGTGCTCGGCGTGCTGCTGGTGCCGAGCCTGTTCTCCTGCCTGTGGTTCACCACCTTCGGCATCGGCGGGCTCAACACCGGTGCCGAGGACGTCTTCTCGCTCATGGCCACCCTGGACGCCAGCGGCATCCTGTCGGCGATCCTGGCGCTGAACATCCTGCTGTTCTTCGTCACCAGCGCCGACTCCGCCGGGCTGGTCTGCGAGATGCTCACCGTGCGGCGCTCGCGGGCCTTCTGGATCATCGCGATGGGCGCCCTGGCCGTGGTCATCAACTGGCTCGACGGTGACATCTTCAAGGTGATCCTGACGCTGATCTCGGTGGCGGCCATCCCGGTCGCCTTCGGTATCTTCGCCCTGGTGGCCGCCTTCCTGCTGCGCCTGAGGCAACACCGTGCCGATCTTCGGGTCGCGCACGCCGAGACCTGATGCCCCCAAGGTCCCCGCGGGGACCTGCTACTGGTGGCGGCCCATGGGCCGCCTCGGGATCGCCGGCCCGACGCCCGGCTCAAGAGGATGACGTTATCGCTACTTCAACTCCCCCCACCCCGCCGACACGCCGTGCCAGCCATGAGGTCGAGACCTCGACCGACTACATGGTGACCGAGCTGTCACAGGACGGCTTCTTCAGCGGCATGCACAAGGGCATGACCATCACCGCCGCGCTGCTGGTGCTCGGCTTCGTGCTCTTCACCGGCGTGATGCCGGACCTCGCCGGCAGCCTGTTCGGCACCACCCGTGCCTGGATCGAGACCACCTTCAGCGGCTACTACCTGATCACCGTGATGATCCTGCTGGTGGTCTGCGCCTACATCGTGCTCAGCCGCCATGGCAGCGTGCGCCTGGGCCCCGATGACAGCCGGCCCGATTTCAGCAACTTCGCCTGGTTCTCGATGCTGTTCTCCGCCGGCATCGGCATCGGCATCCTGTTCTTCGGCGTCGCCGAGCCGATCTTCTACTTCGACAACACCGGCGCCTTCGGCTACCCCAACAACCCCCATGCCGACATGGCCGGCGCGGCCGCCATGAACCACGAGCGCGCCATCGACGCGCTGCGTGTCTCGGTCTTCCACTGGGGGCTGCACGGCTGGGCGATCTACGTGATCGTCGGCATGTCGCTGGCCTACTTCGCCTATCGCAAGGGCCTGCCCCTGGCGCTGCGCTCGGCGCTCTATCCGTTCATCGGCGAGCGTATCTTCGGCCCCATCGGCCACGCCGTGGACATCCTCGGCGTGCTCGGCTGCGTGTTCGGCGTCGCTACCTCGCTGGGGCTCGGCGTCAGCCAGATGGCCGTGGGGCTCGAGCGCCTGGTCGGCACCGACCCGGGGCTCAATACCCAGCTGGTGCTGATCGCCGTCATCTCGGCGGTGTCGGTCATCTCGGCGGTCTCCGGGGTCCAGCGCGGCATCAAGATCATCTCGGAGATGAACATCTGGGTCTCGGTGGCCGTGGTCGCGACCTTCCTCATCGGCGGCCCGACCCTGTGGCTGGTCGGCGCCTTCGGCGAGACCGTGCTCGACTACGCCATCAACTTCATCCCCATGGGGCTGTGGTTCGCCGATGACCCCGGTACCACCGAGTGGCAACAGGGCTGGACCATCTTCTACTGGGGCTGGTGGCTGGCCTGGGCGCCCTTCGTCGGCATCTTCATCGCCCGCATCTCCCGGGGCCGCACCCTGCGTGAATTCGTGCTCGGCGTGCTGCTGGTGCCGACGATGATCATCTTCGTCTGGCTGATCATCTTCGGCGGCAACGCCCTGCACCAGGAGCTCACCGCCGCCGGCGGCCCGGGCAGCGGCGGCATCATCGAACTGGTCAACGCCTGGAACCTGCCGGCCGCACTGTTCGAAAGCGCCGACGGCATCGCCGGCACCGGGGCCTTCGGCTGGGTGCTCTCGGCGCTGATGGTGTTCCTGCTGATGAGCTGGTTCGTCACCTCGTCGGACTCCGGCACCCTGGTGCTGACCACCATCCTGTCGCTGGGCAACGAGGAGCCGCCGCAGCGCTTCCGCGTGTTCTGGGGTGTGGTGATCGGCCTGGTGGCCGCAACGCTGCTGATGGCCGGCGGCCTCAAGGCGCTGCAGACCGCGCTGATCGCCGCGGCCCTGCCGCTCAGCGTGGTGATCCTGGTGATGACCGCCGGCGTGCTGGTCTCGCTGTTCCGCGAGTCGCGACGCCGCATCGGGGCGACCCAGCGTCAGTGATCCGACGCCGCGGGCCCGCGCGAGTCGATGAAGGCGGCCGAGGTCCCCCGGGATCTCGGCCGCTTCCGTTGGACCGTCCCGGCCGCCTACAATCGGCGCTCGATCCCGACTCCCTGTTGCCAGGTACGCCATGCGACTGAAGCCCCCCGCGTCCTCCCCGGAGCGTCTCGGTTTCCTGCTGCTGCCGCGCTTCGCCATGGTGGCCTTCTTCTCGGCCATCGAGCCGCTGCGCATCGCCAACCGCATCAGCGGGCAGACGCTCTTCCGGTGGGACGTGATCAGCCGCGACGGCGGGCCGGTGGAGGCCTCCAACGGCATGACCCTGGCCGCCGACGTGAGCCTTTCGAACGCGCCGCTGGCGCCGAGCCTGGCGGTCTGCGCGAGCTTCGCCCCCGAGGCCGCCATCGACGCCGCGCTGCTCGACTGGCTGCGTGAGCGGGCCGCCCAGGGCGTTACCCTGGGCGGCATGGACACCGGCTGCTTCGTGCTGGCCGCCGCCGGCCTGCTCGCCGACCAGACGGTGACCCTGCACTGGGAGAGCCTGCCGGAGTTCCGCGAGCGCTTCCCCGAGATCGAGGCGGTGGAGTCGGTCTTCGAGGTCACCTCGACCGGCTTCTCCTGCGCCGGCGGCAGCGCGGCCATCGACATGAGCCTCGATTTGATCCGCCGGCGCCACGGCGACGACCTGGCCGACCGGGTCCGCGAGCAGCTCGTCCACCACCAGGGGCGCCGGCCGGCGAGCCGCCAGCGCGGCCTGCCGGGCCAGGGCCTCGACCCGCTGATCCATCGCGCCATCGTGCTGATGGAGGATCACCTGGAGGCGCCGCTGAGCATCCACGCGCTGGCCGAGGAGCTGGGGCTCGGCTGGCGCCGCCTGGAGCGCCTCTTCGCGCGGGACCTCGACTGCTCGCCCCAGCGCTTCTACGTGGAGCGCCGCCTGGCCCACGCCCACCGCCTGCTGCGCGAGACGCGACACCCGATCACCCAGATCGCCCTGGCCAGCGGCTTCGCCTCCGCCTCGAGCTTCACCCGCGCCTTCCGCCGCCACCACGGCGTGACGCCGAGCCAGCTGCGCCGGGGGACCGATCCGGCCTGACTGTCGAAGCGTGCACAGTGGGTGTCGAATCGGGTCGCATCGCCTCCCGCGTCGGCTGTCATCCTGTGGGCATGCTCAATGCCAACGGGAGTCACGACATGACCACGCTACCGCTTACCCCCGACTACGACGCCTGGCCCATCGAGGCCGACCTCGAGCGCGTCTCCTTCACGCCGCGCCTGGTGACGGTGCAGTGGAGCGACGGCCGGGTCAGCCGCTACCACAGCGTCTGGCTGCGCGAGAACGCCGCCGACGACACCACCGTCAACCCGGCGACCCGGGAGCGCATCCTGGACCTCTCCAC
>JAWWBV010000126.1:0-7006 GCA_033720795.1 Halomonas sp.
CGCGCGGGGTCCGTGATCCACTCGCTCCAGGAGCCGACGAAGAGCCTCGGCAGCGCCCGGCCGGCCACGGTGTAGGCCAGCACGTTGTGGCAGGCGGTGACCCCGGAGCCGCAGTAGGCGATCAGCGCGTCGGCCTCGGGCAGCTCGCGGGCCAGCACCGCGGCGCGCTTGAAGTGGCCGCCGGCGTCGAGGTTGTCGGCGCTGGGGCGGCATACCGCGCCGGGGATGTGGCCGGCCACCGGGTCCACGGGTTCGGCCTCGCCGCGAAAGCGCTCGCGGCTGCGGGCGTCGACCTTCAGGGCATCGGCGGTGGCGACCTCGTCCACCCCGACGAGGGCCGTGTCGCGATAGGCCGGTTGCCAGCGCGACGGCGCCGGCACGGCGTCCGGGTCGCCATCCTCGCGAAGCTCGCCCCCCGCGGCCAGCCAGGCCTTCACCCCGCCGTCGAGCAGGCGCACGTCGGGATGCCCCGCCCAGCAGGCGAGCATCCACCAGGCCCGCGCCGCGGCGAGCTGCCCGCCCATGTCGTCGTAGACCACCACCGGCTGATCCGGCGTGATGCCCAGCCGCTGCAGCACCGTGGTGAAGGCCTCGGGAGCGGGCAGCGGATGCCGGCCACCCGCCCCCGGCGCGGCGGCCAGGTCACGATCGAGGTCGAGGTGGTAGCTGCCCGGCAGGTGCGCCTCGATCCACAGCCGGCGACCGGCATCGGGCTCGCCCAGGCGGGCGCGGCAGTCCAGCAGGCGGGGCGGTCGGGGGCCCTCGAGGGCATCAACCAGGGTGGTGGGCGAGATCAGCGGCTCAGTCATGCGTCGACTCCGTCCAGCAGTTCGATGGGGGCGCGGCAGGCGATCAGGCGCCGCCGGCCGGCCGTGCGGAAGCGTACCTCGATCACCGGGTTGTCGGGATCACCCTCGACCACGTCGATCTGGCCCTCGCCGAAGACCGCATGGCGCAGGGCCTGGCCGACCCGGAACTGGCCCGGGGCGACATGCCCGGGCTCCGGCGAGGGGGGCCGGGCCCGGGCCAGCGGCAGCGAGTGGCCCAGCGCCGCCAGGTAGCGGCCGACCAGGGCGGGATCGGTTACCGTCAGCGGGGCGCGCCCTGTTTCCTCGCCCTCCCCGGCCTCGGCCAGCCGCCGGGCGACCCGCTCGCCGTCCTGCGAGGCGGATTCGCCGATGAAGCGGCTGGGGCGGTGCTCGCCGCCGTCGTGGAGCAGCACCAGGCGCTCCCGGGCCCGGGTGATGGCCACGTAGAAGAGGCGCCGCTCCTCCTCCAGCCGCGCCGGGGTCAGCGGATTGTCGCGGGTGTAGTGGGGAAAGTCCTCCTCGTTGGTGCCGGCCAGCAGCACCAGCGGCCACTCGAGCCCCTTGGCCCCGTGCACGGTGGTGATCAGCACGCCGTCCTGGCGGTTCTCGACCGGGCGGCACAGCAGTTCGATGAAGGCGGCGGTGTCGTGGCCGAGTTCGCCGGCCTGCTCGATCAGCACGTCGAGCAGCCGCACGTCCTCCTCGCCCTTGTCGCGGCGCGCGGCGGCCCGCTTGAGGACCTTCTCGGCCTCCACCGCCTCGATCACATGCTCGAGCAGGCGGGCCGGCGGCCAGGCCGAGCGCCGCGGCAGTTCGCAGAGCAGCGCCCAGCGCCGCTTCAGGGTCCGCCGCTGGTGGGGCTTGAGCCCCTCCAGCAGGGGATCGTGACGCTCCGGCCAGCGCTGGGTCTCGGCCAGCCGGGTGGCCAGGGCGGCGATCCGCTCCCGGGCGACGAAGGCGGTGGGCTGGGCCAGCAGCAGGGAGAGATGCCCCGGATCCTGGAGCAGCCGGGGCTCCAGCGCCAGTCGCAGGTAGCCGGCCAGGGCCTCCACCAGCGGCAGGCGGAAGACGAAGCGATCCTCCCGGGCCAGCCGGAAGGGGATGCCCTCGCGCAACAGCGCCAGCTGCAGCGGCACCGAGAGCGCCCAGCTGCGCACCAGCAGGCAGGCCTCGTCGAGGCCACGCCCCTGCCGCTGCCAGGCGCCGAGCTCGTCGAGCAGTGCCGAGCCGCCCTGCCCCACCGCCAGCCCGGTACAAGGGTTGCCGGGGGCGGCCAGGCAGAGCTGGTCGGGGCGTCGGCGGTTGGCGGCGATGGCGTGATTGGCGGCCAGCGCCAGGGCGTGGCCGTGGCGGAAGGTGGTGGAGAGCGGGTAGTCGTGCGCCGCGCCGAAGGTGGCGGTGAAGTTCTCCAGCATGGTGTCGGGGTGAGCGCCGCGCCACTCGTAGATGCACTGGTTGGCATCGCCTACCGCCATCACCTCGGCCTCGCGACCGGCGAGCAGCGCCAGCAGGCGCTGCTGGGCGGTATTGATGTCCTGGTACTCGTCGATCACCACGTGATCGAGGAAGCCCTGCACCCGGCGGCGGAGCGTGGCGTCCGCCTCCAGCGCCCCCAGCGGCCGGTAGAGCAGGTCGGCGAAGGTCATCAGCCCCTGCTCGGCCAGCAGCCGCTCGGCGTGCTCGAAGGCGGCCACGAAGTGGCCGGTCTCCTCGCCGAAGTCGAGTCGCGCGTGCAGCTCGGCTGGCGAGGCCATCTCGGCCTTCACCAGGCCGCAGAAGTGGGCCAGCGCCTCGAGGCGCTCGGCGTCCAGCGCCGTCTCCCGGGCCTCGGGCTCCTCGGCCAGCGCCGCCAGGGTCGCCTGGCGCAGCAGCCGCTCGAGCTGCCAGTCGGCGGTGAGCAGCTGGCGAGGCGCCAATGCGCCCCAGCGGGTCAGGCTGGCGGTGAGCCGGTGGCCCAGCGAGTGAAAGGTGCGCACGTCGGGCAGCGCCTGGCCGGCCGGCGCCATGGCGGCGAGCCGCGCCTGGAAGTCCTCCCGGGCCGAGCGGTTGAACATCAGAACGAGGATCCGTCCCGGGGCCACGCCGCGCGCCAGCAGGTGCAGCACCCGGGCGACCATGGTGGTGGTCTTGCCGGCCCCGGCCACGGCCGCGACCCGGGCGTGGCCCTGCGCGTGGGCGACCACCGCCCGCTGCTCGGCGGTCAGCGACGGGCTCGAGACGACACCCTCGCTCATGGGTCCTCGCCGTCCCGACGCTCGTCCGCCTCGAGCCGACCGAGCGGCTGCCACGCCCCGCCGCTGGTCAGGCCCAGCTCGAGGGCGCCCTCGTCGCCCTCTCGGGTCTCGGCCCCCTCGACGAGGCGGTAGTAGACGTTGCGTCCCAGCCGGGCGGCGAGGCCGAAGCGGATCGGCACCTCGGGGATCGTCTCGCCGGCCGGCGTCTCGCTGAGGGTCAGCCGGCAGCCATCGTCGAGGCGCACCCGGTCGCCGACGTTGGTGGTAAGCCACCAGTCGTCCGCCTCGAGTTCGGCATCGACGATCAGGAAGGGACGATCCTCGACGCGGATGCGCTGCATCTCGGCCGGCGTGACCAGCCAGTAGTCGCCGTCCGCCTCGCGGCGCAGGATGGTCGACAGCAGCCGCACCAGTCGCGGCCGCGCGATGGCCGTGCCCTCGTGGAGCCAGCGCCCGTCGGCGGCGATGGTGAGGTCCATCTCGCCGCGCTGCGCGGGGTGCCAGCGATCCACGGGGGGAATCTCGCCGTGGGGCTCGATCTGAGCCAGCAGGGGGTCGAGGGTCATGGCAACGGCCTCTGTCGGTGGCGTCTCGGCCTACACCAGCCCGGCGCGGGAGAGGGCGTCGCGGACGCCCGCCGGGGCCTCGGGGGCCGCCGCGCGGAACAGCTGGTAGAAATTGGCGGTGGTCTGGGCGGCGAGCTCTTCGACGCTGATGCCCCGCGCCTCGGCGATGCACTCGGCGACCTCGACCACCCAGGCCGGCTCGTTGGGCCTGCCGCGGTGCGGCACCGGGGCCAGGTAGGGACTGTCGGTCTCGATCAAGAGCCGATCCAGCGGCACCCGCCGTGCCACCTCGCGCAGCGACTCGGCATTGCGGAAGGTGACGATGCCGGAGAGCGAGATGTAGAAGCCGTGGCGCACCGCCTCCCGGGCCATGTCGAGGTCCTCGGTGAAGCAGTGCAGCACCCCGCCCACCGCCGGGTCGACGTGCTCGCGGATCAGCGCCAGGGTGTCCTCCCGAGCCTCGCGGGTGTGGATGATCACCGGCAACTCGAGCTCGCGGGCGGCGATCAGCTGGCGACGGAAGCGCGCCAGCTGCACCTCCCGGGAGGGCACCGAGTCGGGGGACTTGTCGAGGTAGTGGTAGTCCAGGCCGCACTCGCCGATGGCCACCGCGCCGTAGCGTTCGGCCGCCTCGGTGATCGCGGCGACGTCGGGCTCCGCCGGGAGCGACTGCAGGGGGTGGATGCCGGCCGAGATCACCACGTCATCATGGGCACGGCTGATCTCGGCCAGGGCCGGCACGTCGTCCAGGGTCACGGCGATGGCCAGGAACTGGCGCACGTCACGGGCGCGGGCGGCCGCGAGGGCGGCGGCGAGGTCGCCATCGTGGCTGGCGGGATCGAGGCGATCGAGGTGGCAGTGGGAATCGACGAACATGCAGGGGACTTCCGGAGTGAATGACAGGTGAGTTCAGGGTGCGGACCCGTTCGGTCCGTCAAAGGGTGTAGGTCGGGGCGCCCTTGTCCAGCTGGCCGGCCAGCAGGGTCTCGATGCGGTCGCGCACGGCCTGGTCGTCGGGGCTGAAGTGGATGCCGATGCCGGGGACCCGACGGCCGGCGACGCCCTCGGGCGAGACCCACACCACCTGGCCGGTGACCGGCACGCGCTCCTCGTCGCCGGGCAGCATGAGCAGCAGGAAGACCTCCTGGCCCAGCACGTAGCGCTCGCGTGTGGGGACGAAGATGCCGCCGCGCTCGAGCACCGGCATGTAGGCCGAGAGCAGGGTCGGGACATCCTGGATGGTCAGCGAAAGCGCCTTCTGTGCGGCCATGGTCTCTCCCTTTGCGAAGCGTCGGCGGCGCGCGGCGTCTCAGGAACGCAGCAGCGTGGACCAGCGGACCAGCCAGGCCTCGAGGGTCAGCTGGGGATTGGGGTTGCCGCCCTCGGCCAGCAGGCGCCGCTGCTCGCGGGCGTAGTCGAGCAGGCGGAACCAGTCGCGGACCCGGGCATTCTTGACCGCCTGACGGTAGAGCACCAGCAGGTCGGGGTTGCGCAGCTCCGCGGTCTCGCCCGAGAGCCCCAGGCGGATCAGGTCCTCGAGCCAGATGATACCGTACCACAGGATGGCGTCGATGGACTGGCGGTCGAGGCGGGCCGCCTCGGCCACCGGCTCGCCACCGCGCATCAGCGCCTCGAAGGCCTCGACCAGCTGCTGACGCAGCGCCCTGGCGCCCGGTTCGGCGAGCTCCAGGGCACGCAGCGGGAGCCCCCCCGCGGCCCGAAACCAGAAGCGGGCCTCCTCCTCGCCCCCCAGCTGCTCGGCCAGCCAGGGGCGACAGTCGGCCTCGGCCGGCACGGGCAGGTTCCAGTGCTGGCAGCGCGAGCGGATGGTCGGCAGCAGCCGCGAGGGGATGTCGGAGAGCAGCACGAAGAGGGTCCGCTCCCCCGGCTCCTCGAGGCTCTTGAGCAGCGCATTGGAGGCCGCCACGTTCATCGCCTCGGCCGGGGCGATGGTGATCACCCGGTGGCCGCCCTGCTGGGCGGTCTGGGAAACGAAGGCGTTGACCTCGCGCACCGGGCCGATGCGGATCAGCCGCTTGCCCTCCTCCGGCGCCACCCGCAGCAGGTCGGGATGGTAACCCGAGGCCAGCATGTGACAGGCGTGGCAGCATCCGCAGGCGGTCTCGCCGGGCGAGGCGCAGAGGGTGCGGGCCACCAGCGCCTCGGCCAGCGAATGCTTGCCGATGCCGTGGCCGCCCGAGATCAGCAGGGCGTGGGGCAGCCGCCCGGCCTCGGCCAACCGGACCAGCTCGCGCCAGCGCGGCATCAGCCAGGGCAGCGGGCGGGGGACCTCGACGGGCGTCATTGCCATGCCGCCATCCGCGCGTCCAGGCGGGCCAGCAGCTCGGCCTTGACCTCGTCGAGGCCGGCCCCGGCATCGATCACCGCCACCCGCTCGGGGGCGGCCTCGGCGCGCGCGAGGTAGGCGCGACGCACCGCCTCGAAGAAGTCGCCGCGCTCGCGCTCGAAGCGGTCGCGCGCCTCGCCCTGCCCCTCGAGGCGCCCCTCCAGGCGCCGCTGGGCGGCCTCCATGGACATGTCCAGCAGCAGCGTGAAATCGGGCTCGAGGCCCTGCTGGACGAAGGCCTCGAGCTCGGCGATGCGCGCGGCAGCGATGCCGCGCCCGCCGCCCTGGTAGGCGTAGGTGGCGTCGGTGAAGCGGTCGCAGACCACCCAGGCACCGCGCGCGAGGGCCGGCTCGATCACCCGCGCCAGGTGCTGGGCGCGGGCGGCGAAGACCAGCAGCAGCTCGGCATCCGGGTCGAGGGGCTCCTCCTCGACGGGATCCAGCAGCAGCCGGCGAATGTCTTCCGCCCGGGGGGTGCCGCCGGGCTCACGAGTCGCCACCACCTCGTGCCCGCAGGCTCGCAGGTGCTCGACGACCAGGGCGAGGTTGGTGGACTTGCCCACCCCCTCGCCGCCTTCCAAGGTGATGAATCGTCCGCGCTCGGTCATGTTCGAGGCCACTCCATGGTCAGCGATTGCGGATATACCGGTTCACCGCGTTGTTGTGCTCGCGCAGGGTGCGCGAGAAGTGGTGGGTGCCGTCGCCGCGTGCCACGAAGTAGAGCGTCTCGCCCTCGGCCGGCTGCACCGCGGCCTCCAGGGCGGCGCGCCCCGGCAGGGCGATCGGCGTCGGCGGCAGCCCATCGATCACATAGGTATTGTAGGGCGTCGGCTCGCGCAGGTCGGCCCGGGTGATATTGCCCTCGTAGCGCTCGCCCATGCCATAGATCACGGTGGGGTCGGTCTGCAGGCGCATGCCCCGCTCCAGGCGGCGCTTGAAGACGCCGGCGATCTCGGGCCGTTCCTCGGGCGCACCGGTCTCGCGCTCGATCAGCGAGGCCATGATCAGCGCCTGGTAGGCGCTCTCCAGCGGCAGGTCCTCGTCGCGCGC
>JAWWBV010000127.1:0-7001 GCA_033720795.1 Halomonas sp.
CCCGCCACGGGCGCCGCGTTCATGAGGCGCCCCACCACCCACACCCACCTGACGCCGGCGCTGCCGAACGCGCCGCACCGGCCGCCCCGGAACAACGCCCAGCAGAGAACGCCCCCGACTTCGCTCCAGGCGCCAGACATCTTGGCAGGGCCTCGAGAGAACGCCTCAGGAGGCCATCGCGCCACCTCCCTGCCCGGAGGCGCGCGTCGAGCCCCGAAGGCGCCAAGGGCCCCCATCACCCTGATACCTGGTAACTAGAATTCTCATCACTTCAGGTTGACTTCTTCCCCGGCATGCGCCTTGTCGAGGGCGTCGCCCGTTTTCCACACATTCTGTGGATAACCCTGTTCACAACCTCTCAAAAAGGTCGCTGGAACGCCATGAACAGCGGCATCGCCTTAGATTGGTCATTTTTTAACCTACACTAAGTCATTGAAATAAAAGACTTATACAAGAAAGCCAACAACCAGGCGGGGTGGCGCCGTGACTATGCACAGCCCAGACGCCCTAAGCGGGCAAGGTGGACAAGTCAAGGGAATTTCGCGTCGAAATCGGCACGACTCGCCCTCCGGACGGCACCGGAAAGGCAGACACGACGAAAGGCGCCAGGCTGGCTGTTAGGCCGGCTGGTCATGAGAAAGTATTAGGGGAAAGGTCGGAAGTGGCGTCCCATAGGGGGTTCGAACCCCTGTTACCGCCGTGAAAGGGCGGTGTCCTGGACCACTAGACGAATGGGACGCAATGTCTTGCGAAGAGATGGCTGCCATCCGAGTCGATGGTGGAGCCTAGCGGGATCGAACCGCTGACCTCGACACTGCCAGTGTCGCGCTCTCCCAGCTGAGCTAAGGCCCCGATCTCTCGAAGACGGGGCGTATGTTACTGATATGCCCCGCCTTCGTCAACAGGGAATCACGCGAGTTCGCGAAATTCCTTCTCGAAGCGCTTGGCCTGCTTCTTGGAAACCCCGCCCAGCACCTCGATGGCGTGGCGCAGGCGCGCCCGCGTCACATCAGAGCCAAGGATCGCCATGGCGTCCATCACCGAGGTGCTCGACGAAGAGCCGGTGACGGCGATGAACACCGGCGCCAGGAAGGCCTTCATCTTCAATTCGAAGTGTGCCGCCAGGCCCTTGACCTCGCCCAGCAGCGCCTCCTTGTGCCAGGCCGGCACCAGCTCGAAGCGCCACACCAGGAACTGCAGCAGCTTCAGCAGCTCCTCGCGCGAGAGCTTGACCGCATCGAAATCGCCCTCCTCGATCGCCGGCAGGCCCGAGAAGAAGTGTCCGGCCAACGGCGCCACCTGAGAGAGCGTCTCCACCCGCGTGCGCACCTGGGGCAGGATCTGGCCGACGTACTCCTCGTTGAAGGCCCACTCCATCAGCGCCTTGAGCAGCGCCGCGTCGTCGAGGTCCTCGCGGATATAGACGCCGTTGAGCCAGGTCAGCTTGTCGAGGTCGAACACCGGCCCGCCCAGCGAGACCCGCTGGACGTCGAAGTGGGCCATCATCTCGTCGAGGCTGAACTTCTCGCGCTCGTCGGGCATCGACCAGCCCATTCGGCCGAGGTAGTTGGTCACCGCCTGGGGCAGGAAGCCCATGCGCCGATAGTAGTTGATGGAGGTCGGGTTCTTGCGCTTGGACAGCTTCGACTTGTCCGGATTGCGCAGCAGCGGCATGTGGCAGAGTACCGGCATCTTCCAGCCGAAGTACTCGTAGAGCAGCTGATGCTTGGGCGCCGAGTTGATCCACTCCTCCCCCCGCAGCACGTGGGTGATGCCCATCAGGTGGTCGTCGACCACGTTGGCCAGGTGATAGGTCGGCATGCCGTCCGACTTGAGCAGCACCTGGGCATCTACCTGGGCCCACTCGACCTCGATGACACCGCGCAGCATGTCCTCGACGACGCAGGTGCCGGTGGCCGGCACCTTCATGCGCACCACGTAGGGCCAGCCTTCCTGCTCGCGACGTGCCTGTTCCTCGGCAGGCAGCGCCAGATCGGCGGGCTTCAAGGCCAGGTGCATGCCGGCCGCCTTGCGCGCCTCGCGCAGCTCGTCGAGTTCCTCGCTGGTGCGGTAACACTTGAAGGCGTGACCGGAGGCAATCAGCTGGCGGGCATACTCGCCGTAGATGTCGCCGCGCTCGCTCTGGCGGTAGGGGCCGTGGGGGCCGCCCACGTCGGGACCCTCATCCCACTCGAGCCCCAACCAGCGCAGGGAATCGAGGATCATCTGCTCGGACTCGGTCGTCGAGCGCGCCCGATCGGTGTCCTCGATGCGCAGAATGAACTGGCCGCCGTGCTGGCGAGCGAAGCAGAGGTTGAACAGGGCGATATAGGCGGTGCCCACGTGGGGATCGCCGGTGGGTGACGGCGCGATGCGAGTGCGTACGGTCATGTCGTCCTTGGTCCTGTCGATGGAGGAAGGCCGCCCTGACACGGCGGGCGAATGGCCGCATTATACGCACCTGGCCAGCGCCGGGCAGCCGTGACCGGGAATCATTCCCCCGCGGCGCGGTCCATGCGGAACCTGACCTCCGGCAAACAAGGAATGCCATGCTCACGCGACTCCCCGACGACTTCACCGCCGTGGTCACCGGCGCCTCCGGCGGCATCGGCAGCGCCGTGGTGGCAGCCCTGCTCGAGAGCGACCGTCCCGGCCGGGTGATCGCCGTCAGCCGCGGCGGTCATCCGCACCCGGATCCCCGCGTCGACTCCCTGGCCCTGGACGTGAGCACCGAGGAGGGCATCGCGGCCCTGTCCCGGGCCCTGGACGACGCCCCCGTGCACCTGGTGTTCAACGCCATCGGCATGCTGCACGACGAGAGCCGGGGCATCGGCCCGGAAAAGAAGCTCGACGAGCTGGACGCCGAGGCCATGGCCCGGCTCTACCATGTCAACGCCATCACCCCGGCGCTGCTGCTCAAGGCGCTGCAGCCGAACCTCAAGGGCCGCCATCCGGCGCTGTTCGCCAGCCTCTCGGCGCGCGTCGGCTCCATCGGCGACAACCGGCTCGGCGGCTGGTACGCCTACCGGGCCAGCAAGGCCGCCCATAACATGCTGATGAAGACCGCCGCCGTGGAGCTGCGCCGCCTCAATCCCCAGGCGGCGATCGCCTGCCTGCATCCCGGCACCACGGACACGTCGCTCTCGGCGCCCTTCCAGGCCCGGGTGCCCGAAGGCAAGCTGTTCACCTCCGCTTTCGTGGCCGCACGACTGCTGGCCGTGCTGGAGACCTGCACGCCCGACCAGAGCGGCATCTTCTTGGACTGGGCCGGCGAGCGCGTGGCATGGTGACGCGCCGAGCATTAGGGCAGAATTACCGTTGATAACCGTCGTTGCTCGGCAAAACCCGAGCCCGGAAGATCCACATGACGCTTTTTGACCACAGGATGACGTAATGGAAACACTCGGGCCGCGTATCAAGACACTTCGACTGGAGGCCAAGCTCAACAAGGCGGCCCTGGCACGCAGGGTCGGGGTGTCAGACGTCACGATCTCCTACTGGGAGTCGGGTGCCATCAAGCAGATCGGTCACGAGCGCCTCGTTGCCCTGGCCCAGGCGCTTAACTGTCCGCTGTCTCGGCTGCTCGAGGACGAGGGATCCCATGCCTCCCCCCTCTACCTGCGCCGCCGGCTGCCGCTGCCCTGGCAGGATGGCAAGCAAAGGGTGATCGAGCTGCCGATCGAGATGGTGCCCGGGCAGCGCTGGGATGGCGACTGCCATCTGGTCACGCCGGCGCCTGGCGAGCAGTTTGACTTCCTCATGGAAGGCGATCTGGTAGCCATCGCGCCCAGCGACATCTTCCGCCAGCCGGGCCTCTACCTCATCGAGGACAATGACGAGCTGGCCATCCGGCGGGTCTCGCAGGGCCCCACCGGGGAGCTGGTCTTCCAGCGCCAGGACAGCGACGAGCTCATTCCCTACACGCCCAGCTGCCGGCTGATCGGCAAGCTGGTGGCTCACTGGCGCGCCCAGCCCCTCTAGGAAGCCACTACTCGATCTCCATCACCTCGACGCGATCCTGGGTGCGGCGCGTCTCATCACCGATCAGAAAGCGCTTGGTGTAGCGGGCCACCTGGCCCAGGCCATGACGCGACTGCGCGACCAGCGGTCCTTTCAGGTGCTCGTTCTCCTTGCCCAGCCGGTCGCGTACCGCGGCCGGCTGGACGCTGCCCTCCTGCACCTCGACCACCACGAGGTAGTCGCCATCGGGCAACCCGCTGCCGGGGCCGAAGGGCCCGGCCACGAAGCCGCCCTCCGCCACCGACACGCGCTCCCGCCAGCGCACGCCGCTGAGCTCTCGCTCCACCAGCACCTGCAGGCGGGTGTCGGCGGGCAGGTTGGTCTCGCCCTCGACCGTCAGGCGCCGATCGCTGCCCAGGCGCGACGACACATCGATCATCACCGGTTCCTCGAAGGGCGCCACCTGGGGGAGCGGCTCAGGAGCAGGCGAGGGCGCTTCGTTCGCCATCTCGGCCACCGGGGCCGGGTCGTCAGGCGCACTGGCCGCCTCCTCCTCGCTGCCGCCACAGCCCGCCAGCCACATCAGCATCACGCCCGCCCCGATCGCTCGCAACCACGCTTGCATGCACGCCTCCCGCCTCGTCGATGAGTGACCAGACTATCATTCCCGGCCCTGGCGGGTAGGCTCATTGGCGCTCCGCACAATCCAGACACACCGTCGTATAGGGCAGTGCCTGCAGGCGGCGGCCGTCGATGGGCTCGCCACAGCGCTCGCAGGCATCACCCTCGCCGGCCTCGATGCGTTTCAGCGCATGCAGCACCTGACGAAGCTCGTCTTCCGCCTCCTGCTTCAGGGCCTCGATGACCTCGTCATTCGCAAGCTCGGCCGACTGATCCTCCGTGTCCTTGTCCAGCGGACCGCCCTTGTGCTCCTTGTGGGCCTGGTAGCGATCGAACCGCTCGATCAGCTCCTCACGAAGCCCTTCCAGTTCCTGCTTGCGATCCGCCATGGCAGCTCTCCTTTCATCACATCGTGGGCGACCAGCACTCGCTCGCGCCCGGCCTACCCCCCAAGGCCCATCCTCGGCCCATGTCGGGCTCCACTCTCGACGCCCGACATCGAGATGGCTCGCCCTCCGCGTCCATAGAAAGCCCTGCCGGCCAGTTCTGTTGGACAGGTCTTCCTTATAGCAAATCCTTCTCCCCCAGAGCGCTGACGAGGATCAGGCGCCAAGGCGTCCAACATCAACCGGCTTACCCCTACGTCATCCCCAGGGCGACGTAGCCCGCCTCGGTGAGCGAGAGCCGCTCGGGTGCCTCATGCCCGCGAGCGCGCTCGACCGTGATCAATCCCTCGGCCTCCAGGGCGTCGATATCGTCCAGCAGCGCCTCCTTCAGGCTGTCGTCACCGGGATGCCCGAAGGGCGCGGCCAGGACGCCGCCGTGCTGCAGCACACGAGCCAGTAGCTCTCTCTGATATTCGGTGAGATCAATGCTCATCCGCCTCTCCTTGCTTGCATCGGTCAAATGCTCATATCGCCAGTATGGACGACGAGGGCGACGCCGGACTGGCAGGTCCCGGCCGACCAGATATGCCGCGAGCCGCCAAGAGTGTTGACGCCGGCCGCTAACCATGACACCGTGTGCCCAGTTGGTTAGCAAGATGCATATTGTCAGTAGTAGTCGAATCCTTTCGGTTGTCTGGTTATATCCCCTTGTTTTACCCACTAGCATTCGGGGCTACACCCGGTAATTTCGTATCAGGCGCACTGCGCCAAAGAAAGGAGTCATGACATGGCTACTGGCACCGTCAAGTGGTTCAACGACGCAAAAGGCTTCGGCTTCATCACCCCGACCGACGGCGGCGATGACCTCTTTGCCCACTTCTCCGAAATCAAGGCTGAAGGCTTCAAGTCCCTCCAGGACGGCCAGCAGGTCTCTTTCGACGTGGTTCAGGGCAAGAAAGGCCTGCAGGCTTCCAACATCGAAGCCATCTGATCATCGATCAGACAGACCTCATCTAGCCGCAAGGCTATGAGCACCAAGGCCCGCTGATGCGGGCCTTGGCGTTTCTGCGTGTCCGGTTATCCGATGCGCTCGACCTCCTCGCGGGTTGGGCAGAAAGTGATCGGTACTGGTAAACTATGCGCCCTCTCGACCGACACCCCGTGATGCCGATGCAAGCGCTCGACCGCACCTTTTCCGTGGCCCCGATGATGGACTGGACGACCCGCGACTACCGCGCGTTCGCCCGTACCCTGACGCGCCGCGCCCTGCTCTACACCGAGATGGTGACCACCGGCGCCATCCTGCACGGCAGCCCGCGGGAGCGCTTCCTCGGTCATGACGAGGTGGAGCATCCGCTGGCCCTGCAGCTCGGCGGCAGCGACGCCGGCGAGCTCGCCGAGTGCGCGGCCATCGCCGAGGCGTGGGGCTATGACGAGGTCAACCTCAACGTCGGCTGCCCGAGCGATAGGGTGCAGAACAACCTGATCGGCGCCTGCCTGATGGGCCATCCGCAGAAGGTCGCCGACGCCGTGCGCGCCATGCAGGCGGCGGTGTCGATCCCGGTCACCGTCAAGTGCCGCATCGGCATCGACGACCAGGACGAGGACGCCGACCTCTCGCGCTTCATCGCCACGGTGGCCGATGCCGGCTGCGACACCTTCATCGTGCACGCCCGCAAGGCGTGGCTCGAGGGCCTCTCCCCCAAGGAGAACCGCGACGTGCCGCCACTCAACTACTCGCGGGTACATCGCCTCAAGGCGAGCCGACCCGAGCTGCACATCGGCATCAACGGCGGCATCAAGACCCTGGACGAGTGCCGCGCGCAGCTCGACCGCGTCGACAGCGTCATGATCGGCCGCGAGGCCTACCAGAATCCCTGGCTGCTGGCCGGCGTGGACGCCGCGCTCTACGGCGAGCCGGGCCCGGCCGAGAGCCGCCACGCCGCGGCCCGCGCGCTGCGTCCCTATATCGCCCGGCGTCTCGACGAGGGGGCGAAGCTCAACCACCTCACCCGCCACCTGCTGGGCCTCTTC
>JAWWBV010000128.1:0-6971 GCA_033720795.1 Halomonas sp.
ACCGCGCCGGCATCGGGATGAAGCTCCCCCGCCAGGGTCCTGAGCAGGGTGGTCTTGCCGATGCCGTTGGGGCCGATGATGGCGATGCGCTCGCCGGCCTCCACGGTCATCGACAGGCGCTCGAAGAGCGGCGCATCGGCCTCGAAGCCCTTGGTGATTGCCTCGACGTTGACCGCGTTGCGATGGATCTTCTTGCCCTGCTCGAAGCGAATGAAGGGGCTGACCCGGCTGGAGGGCTTGATGTCCTCTAGCTTGATCTTGTCGATCTGGCGCGCCCGGGAGGTGGCCTGCTTGGCCTTGGAGGCGTTGGCCGAGAAGCGGCTGACGAAGGCCTGCAGCTCGGCGATCTGCGCCTTCTTCTTGGCGTTGTCGGCATGCTGGCGCTCGCGGGCCGCCGTGGCGGCGGTCATGTAGTCGTCGTAGTTGCCGGGGAAGAGCGTGATCTCGCCGTAGTCCAGGTCGGCCATGTGCGTGCAGACGCTGTTAAGGAAGTGGCGGTCGTGGGAGATGATGATCATGGTGCTGTCCCGGGCGGTCAGCATGCCCTCCAGCCAGCGGATGGTGTTGATGTCCAGGTGGTTGGTGGGCTCGTCGAGCAACAGCACGTCGGGGTCGGCGAACAGCGCCTGGGCCAGCAGCACGCGCAGCTTCCAGCCCGGGGCGATCTCGCTCATGGGGCCCGTGTGCTGGTGCAGGGGGATGCCCAGGCCCAGCAGCAGCTCGCCGGCCCGCGCCTCGGCGGTATAGCCGTCGAGCTCGGCGAAGCGCACCTCCAGGTCGGCCACGGCCATGCCATCGTCCTCGCTCATCTCCGGCAGCGAATAGATGCGTTCGCGTTCGGCCGCGACCTGCCACAGCTCATCGTTGCCCATGATCACGGTGTCGATGACCCGC
This sequence comes from Halomonas sp., assembly GCA_033720795.1. Lineage (GTDB taxonomy): Bacteria > Pseudomonadota > Gammaproteobacteria > Pseudomonadales > Halomonadaceae > Halomonas. The sequence continues at coordinate 895 of JAWWBV010000128.1, forward strand.
TCGTCCTCGAAGGCGAACTGGTCCTGGCGCAGCTTGCCGAGCCGGGCGCCGGATTCGACCATCACCTGGCCCGAGGACGGTTCCAGATCCCCACCGAGGATCTTCATGAAGGTGGACTTGCCGCAGCCGTTGGCGCCGATCAGGCCGTAGCGGTTGCCGTTGCCGAACTTGACGGAGACATTCTCGAACAGCGGCCGGGCGCCGAACTGCATGGTGATATTGGCGGTGGAGATCAATGAAGCGTCCAGTCAGTGCGTGAAGGGGGCGCGATTGTACCGGTTATCGCCGCCGCTCACACCCACATCGAGATGCAAGCGTCGCTCTTATCAAGACCCGAGCCGATCCCGCCGCCGCTGCGCGGCGGATCGCGACGCAAGTCGAGGCGTCGAACCGGTCGCTCCTACAGGGATGATGCGGTGCCCCCCCCCCCCGCTCTTCGCCTGGGGCATTGGCCCGGGCCTAAAGCAGCAGCTCGTCCTCGATGGGCACGAAACGGCTGGCCGCCCGGATCAGCGACTCGGCCGTGAGCCGCTCCACGCCGACCACCTCCACCGCCACCCCATGGCGCTCACGCAGCCGCTCGGCCAGCAGGTCGAAGTCGCCGTCGCCGGAGACCAGCACCACCCGATCGACGAGTGGCGCGGCCTCCATGGCGTCCAGGGCGATGCCGACGTCCCAGTCGCCCTTGGCGGAGCCGTCGCTGCGCTGGATGAAGGGCTTGAGCTTCACCGAAAAGCCGATGCCGCGCAGGATCTCCTGGAACTGGCGCTGCCTGGGGTCGCCGCGGTCGATCGCATAGGCGTTGGCCATGACCACCTCGCGGCCGGCGGCGAAGCGGGCCCAGAAGGCGTGGTAGTTGAAATGGCGACCGAAGGCCTGGCGCGTGGTGTAGTAGACGTTCTGCACGTCGACCAGCAGCGCGACGCGCTCCGCCGAGACTGCCGACGCCGCTACCACTCCTCGCTGGTCTCGCGCAGCGCGGCGATCTCGCGCTTGGCCTCGCGAACGCACTCGCTGAGCTCCTCACTCAGCGACGCCCCGCCACCTACCGCGATCAGCCCCGGGTTACTGGGCCGCCGCCGGGCCACACCGTCGCTGCCGTGCAGCGCCTCGAGCCGGGCGAGCAGCCCGGAGAGCCAGCTCTCGGGGCGGGCGGCCAGCTCGCGCAGGCGGTGCAGCTCGGCGATGCCGGCCCCCTCGGGGCCGAGCAGCTCGCGCCAGTCGTGGTCCTCGAGGTGGGCATGCTCGGTGACCTCGCGCAGCAGCGACTCCAGCGCCAGCTCGAGCAGGGCCAGGCCCCCCTCCTCCGCCGCCATGCGGCGCGCCTCGGCATGCTCGTCGTCGCCTTCGGGCAAGTCGAGCAGCAGCTCGGCCTGGTAGAGCAGCTGGTTGGTGCGGGCTTTCGGGGTCACTTGCGCTTGTCCTCCACGTGCCACTTGCCGCCCTCGAAGGTGGCCTTCCAGCCGGTGGCCTTGCCCCCTTCGTCGGTCATCACGAACTGCTCCTTCGCCTTGCGCGAGAAGCGGATCTGCGCCGGACGGCCGTCCGGATCCGCGTCGGGCGCCTCGAGCAGATAGCGATACTTCTCGGGCAACTCCTCGGCGTGGGCCTTGAGCTCGGCGACCAGCGGCGGGCGAGTCTCGCGGTTCTTGGGGAACTTGCTGGCCGCCAGGAAGAGCCCGCTGGCCCCGTCGCGCAGCACGTAGTGATCCTCGACCTTCTGGCAGGCGAGCTCCGGCATGGGGATGGGATCCATCTTGGGCGGGGCCACCTCGCCGCTTCTGAGCAGCTTGCGGGTGTTCTTGCACTCGCTGTTGGTGCAGCCGAAGTACTTGCCGAAGCGACCGGTCTTGAGCTGCATCTCGCTGCCGCACTTGTCGCACTCGATGGTCGGCCCGTCGTAGCCCTTGATGCGGAACTTGCCCTGCTCGATCTCGTGGCCGTCGCAGTCCGGGCTGTTGCCGCAGATGTGCAGCTTGCGCGTCTCGTCGATCAGGTAGCTGTCCATGGCGGTGCCGCACCTGGGACAGCGATGCTTGGCGCGCAGCGCGTCGGTCTCGGCGTCCTCGCCGGCATCGGCCGCCACCGCCTCGTCGCCGGGCAGCAGGTCGATGGTGGTCTTGCAACGCTCCTTGGGCGGCAGGTTGTAGCCGGAACAGCCCAGGAAGACGCCGGTGGAGGCGGTGCGGATCTGCATCTTGCGTCCGCAGCTCGGACAATCGATGTCGGTGGGCACCGGCTGGTTGGGCCGCATGCCCTCCTCGCTCTCGGCCACGGCGAGCTCCTTCTGGAACTCGGCGTAGAAGGCATCGAGCAGCTCCTGCCAGTTGCGCTCGCCCTCGGCCACCTCGTCGAGGCTGTCCTCCATGCGCGCGGTGAAGGAGTAGTCCATCAGGTCCGGGAACGACTCCTTGAGCCGCTCGGTGACGATATCGCCGAGCTTCTCGGCATAGAAGCGCCGGTTCTCCAGCTTGACGTAGCCGCGGTCCTGGATGGTGGAGATGATGGCGGCGTAGGTCGAGGGACGACCGATGCCCTTCTTCTCCAGCTCCTTGACCAGGCTGGCCTCGGTGTAGCGGGCCGGCGGCTTGGTGAAGTGCTGCTGGGGATCGAGGCGCTCGAGGGTCATGGGCGTGCCCTCGGCGAGGTCCGGCAGCGACTGGTCCTCGTCCTTGCGGCCCATCGGCTTCATCACCCGGGTGTAGCCGTCGAACTTCAGCACCCGGCCCTTGGCCTTGAGCTCGAAGCCGTCGACCTCCACGGTCAGGGTGCTGGAGAGGTACTCGGCGGGCGTCATCTGGCAGGCCACGAACTGGCGCCAGATCAGTTCGTAGAGGCGCTCGGCATCGCGCTCCATGCCGGCCAGATCGGTGGCGCGACGGGTGACCTCGGAGGGCCGGATCGCCTCGTGGGCCTCCTGGGCGCCCTCCTTGCTGGAGTAGCGGTTGGGCGCCTCGGGCAGGTAGCGCGCGCCGAACTCCTCGCCGATGAACTCACGCACCCCCTCCACCGCGTCCCGGGAGAGGTTGGTGGAGTCGGTCCGCATGTAGGTGATGTAGCCGGCCTCGTAGAGGCGCTGGGCCAGCGTCATGGTCTTCTTCACCGAGAAGCCCAGCCGGCCGCTGGCCGCCTGCTGCAGGGTCGAGGTGATGAAGGGCGCATTGGGCTTGGAGCGGGTGGGCTTGTCCTCCCGCGCGGTGATCGCCAGGCTCGCCTCGCGGAGTGCCGCGATGCGCTCGAGGGTCTCGGCCTCGGAGGTGGGCCGGAAGGCCTTGCCGTCCTGGCGCACCAGCTCGAAGCGCACCGGCGTCGCGTCATCGCCGGCCCCGTCGACCCGAGGGACCAGGTCGGCGTGAACGTCCCAGAACTCCTCGGGGATGAAGGCATGGATCTCGCGTTCGCGCTCGGCGATCAGCCTCGTCGCGACCGACTGCACGCGCCCGGCGGAGAGGCCGCGGGCGATCTTGGCCCACAGCAGGGGCGAGAGCATGAAGCCCACCACCCGGTCGAGGAAGCGACGCGCCTGCTGCGCCTCGACTCGCGGGATATTGAGCTGTCCGGGGTCCTGGAAGGCCTCCTGGATGGCGTTCTTGGTGATCTCGTTGAACACCACGCGCCGGTAGCGGGTCTCGTCGCCGCCGATGGTCTCGCGCAGGTGCCAGGCGATGGCCTCCCCCTCGCGGTCCAGATCGGTGGCGAGATAGACCGCATCGGCCTTCTCGGCGAGCTTCTGGAGCTCGGCCACCACCTTCTCCTTGCCCGGCAGGATCTCGTAGTGCGCCTTCCAGCCGTGCTCGGGGTCGATGCCCATGCGCCGGATCAGCTGGTCGTGGGCCTTGCGCTTGCGATGCGCCTCCTTCTCCTCCGGCGACATCTTGCGGGTGGCCGCCGCCTGTCGAGCGCGCTCCTTGGGGTCCGTCGCCGTCTTGCCCGAGCCGCTGGTCGGCAGGTCACGGATGTGCCCCACGCTCGACTTTACGATGAAGTCGTTGCCGAGATACTTGTTGATCGTCTTCGCCTTGGCCGGCGACTCGACGATGACCAGTGACTTGCCCATAGTGCTCCACTGTGCTGATGGCGCCAGCGTGACGGCTCGCGCCAGACGGTATCGACCCGCCCTGTCCGGCGGGTGAAAAATGCGCTTACCCTACCCCAGCGATCGGCTTCACGCCAGTCGCCCCCCGGCGGGCGGCTCCTTGAACCTAGACCGCCGAGTCAGGAGACGACAAGCCGAGAACGTCCGGGCATCAACGACAACGCCCCCGCCGAGGGGCGGGGGCGTGCCTTCACGACCGCTCGGGTCAGGACTTGCCGGACTTGCGCGGCGTACGCCGCCGCGGCGCTCCGGAGCCCGATGGCTTGCGCTTGCCGTTCCCCTTGGTCTGCCTCGGCGTCGCCGCCGCCTTGGCGGCCTGGGGGCCGCCCTCGTCAGGCCGCGGCTCGGCGGCCGGGTCGCTGACGGGGTCGGTCGATGACGGCGCAGCCGCGGTCTCCGCTGCGGGCTCGGAGGCCGGGCTCGGTGTCTCGGTGACGGGCTCCTGCGGAGCCGCCGTGCTGGCCGCCCCGACGTCTTGGGCTTCGACGTCCTGAACGACGGCGCTCTGCGCCTGGGGCGCGGTACCGGCCCGGCTAGACGCGGCGATGGGCATCGCCTCCATCAGGCCTTCCACCTCGCGGCGGGCGAGCTCTCCCGCCTCGGCCTCGCGGGCGATGCGGGTCTCGGCGTCACGCCGCGCCTCCTGCTCCTCCTCGGGCGCATGATCGATGGCCTGGTGGAACAGCCCCTTGATGCGCTCGAAGCGCGCTGCCGCATGCTCGCTGAGCTCGCCACTGGCCGCCAGCACGTGCTCGATGTGCGCGAGGTGGGCGTCGATCTCCGCGGCCGTCTGCCCCTTGAGCAGGGTCGGGATCGCCCCCAGGGCGGCCTCATGATCCTGCTGGAGGGTGAAGAACTGCTCGCGCACCAGGTGCTTGAAGTCGGCCAGCTCCGTTCCCGGTTCGAGCTCGGCGCGCGAGGCCCGCAGCCGCTTGAAGTTACGCTCATCGGTGGCCGGGGCGCCGCCCAGCACATGGATCACCGAACGCATGACTGCCTCGTGGGCGCCGCCCTCGGTGATCGCGCGATGGACCTCATCACGGCGGCGTTCGATGAAGCGGCGATGCTCCGGTTCGGCCCCCGGGCGACGGCGGTGCACATGGGCATCGCCGCCCAGCCCCACCATGGCCTGCAGCAACGGCTGACCATAGACGTCGAGGAAGAAACGCTCGCTGGCGCTGTCGCGAAGGTCCCGCCAGGCGTTCAGGCTGCGCGTGATCTGGTCGGAGAAGATACCCTCGACCGCGCGGAAGACATTGTCTTCGTGCACCGGATGACGGTCGGCCCGTATCTTGTCGGCCAGCACCGGCACGGCGGTCATCAGGGGATTGCGATCGGAGAGCAGGCGATAGCCCAGCCGGTTGGGGTGCATGCGCCGCATCCACTTGGCCGACTCGGGCGTTGCCATCGCCTGCACCCAGGGCTGCAGGAAGGCGCGGTAGAAGCCCAGGTTGATCTCGGAGATCCGCGCCACCGCGGCGAAGCGGGTGTCATCCTCGGGACGATGCTGGACCTCCCGGTCGAGCTCCTCGATGGTGCGCGGCGTGAACTCGAGCAGATAGTCACGCTCGATCAGTTCGGCATCTTCCCGCTCGGCGGCGGCCGAGACCGTGGTCTCGTAGAGACCGGGCGGCAGGACGTCGATGTAGTCCATGTTGGCGGTGAACTCGGCGTGCTCCTTGCGGGACACGCTGCCGGACACGAAGATGCCCAGGTGCCCGGTGGTGTCATGCACGCAGTAGACGATGGTCTGCTCGTTGGCGATCACGTCCTCGACCCCCTCGTAGAGGTCGCGCACCCAGCCCAGCGCCTGGGGCGGCGGCGTGATGTCGTCGCCGCGGGAGCAGAACACCACCACCGGGGAGCGCACGTTGCGCAGGTCGATGCGCCGCCCGTCGGAGGTCACCAGCTGGGCGGTGGAGAGGCGGTTGCCGATGAAGAGGTTGTCGACGATGTACTGGATCTCGTCGCCGCCGAGCAC
>JAWWBV010000129.1:0-6940 GCA_033720795.1 Halomonas sp.
AGGTGGCGCTCCGGCGACTCGGTCCAGAGCTTCCAGCGCAGGCCGGGCTCGTTGTTGATGCTCTGGGCGAGTGGTGTCAGGGCCTCGACGATCGCCTCGCCGAAGGGGCGCGGGAAGGGGAAGTGGATCTGCAGGATCACGGCCATGGCACGGCCTCCAGGCTGGGAATGAGCCCCCAGCATAGCGTCTCGCCGGCCGCCTGCCAGCCTCGGCGCCCCCGTTCAGCGCCTGGCCGGGCGCAGCACCATCTGCTCGCCGCGGATCTCGATATCGAAGCGCTCGAGGAAGCTCATGCCGAGCAGCGCCGCCTCGCCGCCGAGCCCGGGGCTGACCGAGCCGCGCACGTCCCGGGCGACATGGCCGCCCAGGCGCACCGTCTCGAGGGTGGTGAGGTCGCCGCGCACCCGGCCGTTGGCGGTGTTGAACCAGGCGCTGCCGGTGCGCTCGAGCCCCAGCCGCTCGGCCAGCGCCTCCGGCAGCGCCACGTAGGTAGCGCCGGTGTCGAGCAGGAACTCCACCGGCTCGCCGTTGATGCGCCCGGTGGCCACGAAGTGGCCGGCGCGATTGCGCTCCAGCACCACCGGGCCGCCCTCGCCCACCGCGACCTCGGCGAGGTGGGCGTTGGGGTTGCGCTGGGCGTCGAGATAGCCCTGGAACCACCAGGCGCCGCCCGCCAGGAAGAGCACCCAGAACAGCAGCATCATGCCGAGCCCGACCCGGCGTGTGGCTCGCTCGTCGCTCATGTGCCCTCCTCCCGACAGTGGCCCCTGGCGCCATCATGCCACAGCGGCGGGCCGCCACCGTGTCACGCGGGTTCAGCGATCCGTCTAGCGGCCGTTGCGGGCCTCCCAGTCGCGGGCCGCCTGCTGGCCGCGGGCCTGGTCGACGAACAGGCAGACCAGGATGGCGACGAGGAACAGCGCCGCGCAGAGCAGGATCGAGGCCTTGAGCCCCACCAGCGACTGCAGCAGGCCCAGGCCGATGATGCCGATCACCCCGGCGAGCTTGTTGGCCAGGCCCCAGAAGCCGAAGAACTCGGCGGCCTTGCGCTGCGGCGAGAAGAGCCCCACCAGGGCGCGGCTGGCCGACTGGCTGGAGCCCAGGGAGAGCCCCGCCAGGCAGCCCACCACCAGGAAGAGGTGCTGCGCCTCCCAGGCGAGGCCGAAGTGGCCGTTCAGGAAGGCGGTGACCTCCGGCGTCGCCCAGATGGCCAGTATCGCCGCCACCCAGAGCGCCAGGGTGAAGAGGTAGGTGATGCGGGTGCCGATGCGGTCCTGGATGAAGCCGAAGCCCAGCGCCCCCACCGCGGCGGTGATCTGCACGATGATGAACATCAGGTTGCGGATCGCCTCGTCCCAGCCGATCACCTGGGCGCCGTAGATGAAGGCGAAGGCGATGACGATGTAGACGCCGGCCATGGAGAAGAGCAGCGAGACCAGGAAGATGCCGAGGTCGCGGAAGCGCCTGAGCTCGTGCAGCGTGGTCGCGACCCGCGCCACGGCGATCTCGCGGTAGGACTTGCCCGGCGGCTGGGGGGTGCCGCGCTCCCGCACCCACAGGAAGGTGGGCACCGCGGCGACCAGGAAGAAGCCCGCGGCGAAGGGCCCCACCCAGCGGACGCGCTCGAAGTTCTCCGCCGTGGCCTCGCCCAGCATGGCCAGCGAGAAGCCCGCGGCGAGCAGCCCCCCGACGTAGCCCAGCGCCCAGCCGAAGCCGGAGATCTTGCCCAGGTCCTCCGGCGGGCCGAGGTCGGGCAGGAAGGCGGCGATGAACGACTCGCCCATGGAGAAGGCGTAGTTGGCGATCACGATCAGCACCACGCCCAGCAGCACCGCCCCCGGCACCACGAAGTAGAGCATCGCCGAGGCGGCCACGGTGGCCAGGTAGCTGACGAACAGGAAGGGCTTCTTCGCCGCCTGGTAGTCCATCACCGCCCCGCACAGGGGGCCGGTGAGCACCACCAGCAGGTAGCTCATGGCCAGCGCCAGGCTCCACAGGAAGTTGGCCAGGCGATAGCCGTCGCCGCGATCGCCGACGATCACCGTGGTGAAGAGTTCGCCGAACACCACGGTGATGATCAGCAGGGTGTAGGCCTGGCCGGCGAAGTCGAACATCGCCCAGCCGAGGATCTCCTTGCGCGAGGCGCGCGGCGTTGCGGCCACGGCGGCGGGGGTGAGGCTCATCGGCGCGTCCCTGTGAGAGTCAGGGCGCCACGATAGCAGCCTCCCCCGCCCTAGACGAGATCCCGGGGGATCGTCTCGTCCCAGGTCCTGGCGAAGATGCGGGTCTCGCCCTCCCAGGCATCCAGGGTGGCGCGGATGCGGAAGTTGTCGGCATCCGAGGTCAGCAGGGTGCGGGTCAGGGTGTGCACCTCCCAGTCGCCGCGCCGGAAACTGCGCTGCCACTCGGTCCAGCCGCTGACGCTGTCGTAGCTGCCGTAGGCGTAGGCGTAGCGCTCGGTGACCCGGGCGGCGATCTCCAGGTCGATGTCGTCGATCCGGTAGCGCCCCTCGTCGTGGACCACCTCCAGGGTGGTGCGATCCTTGGCCAGGTCGCGGATCACCCGCCAGCTCTCCTGGCTGGGCTGGATCAGCGTCTTGGCCAGCGCCGGCGCGCCCTCGGGCTCGGCGAAGGCGGGCAGCGCCGCCTCCTCGTCGGGGCGAGGCTCGCGGCGCGGCAGCACCAGCCGACTGGCGCCGGGCCAGAGGGTGATCCGCACCGGCTCGGGCGCCGGCCAGGCCAGCGGCCAGTAGCTGGTGGAGAGCGACAGGCGAATGGCGTGGCCCGCCGGGAACTGCTGGGCGATGTGCTTGAGCGGGATGGACACCCGATAGCGCTGGCCCGGCACCAGCGGCTCGGGATGCTCGTTGCTGTCGCGATGGGTGAGGTTGAGCAGGCCGTAGGAGACCCGGGTGGCCTTGTCGTCCTCGCCGATGTCGGAGAGGCGCAGCGCCACCATGGCCACCGGCTGATCGGCGCTGAGCTCGAGCTCGACCTGCGGCGAGCCGCAGATCTCCAGCGCCGCCTCGAGCCGCGGCGTCTGGAAGATCAGGCAGCCACCATCCTCCTCGCGCTGGTCGTGGGGCAGGTCCGGGGGCGCATTGTAGGAGCACCACTTGCCCGCATAGAGCCCCACCGAGAGCGGCGAGCGGACGTCCAGGGTCGCCTCCGGCGGGTCCTCTCGCGGCGCGTCCTCGGCCATCAGGTCGTGGCCCTGGGTGAGCCGGAAGGCCTCGGGGATGATGTTCGGCGACGGCCAGTCGGGCTCGGCGACCCAGCGTCCGGGACGCTCCTCGTAGCGCGCCGAGGGCGGCATCGCCTCCTGCATCCAGACTCGCAGCATGGGCTCCGCCATGATCCCGGTATCGACCCCTTTCAGCCACTGGTCCCACCAGCGCAGCGACTCCTGCAGGAAGCCGATGGCCGGTCCCGGCACGCCGAGGTGCGGGTACTTGTGGGCCCAGGGGCCGACCAGCCCCTTGCGCGGCACGTCGAGCCCCGCCAGCAGGCGGAAGACGGCGTTGCAGTAGCCGTCGGCCCAGCCGCTGACGGCATAGACCGGGCACCGGATCGCCGCGTAGTCCTCGCACACCGAGCCGTGCTTCCAGTAGTCGTCGCGCCGCTGGTGCTCGAGCCACTGGGCGAGCCACAGGCCGCTGCCGTCGAGCCGCTCGAGCCACATGTCGCGCCAGCGCTCGCCGACGAGCTCGGGGTCCGGCGGGCAGGCATTGCCGTCGAACATGGTCGAGGCCCAGGAGAGGTTGTCGCCGAGCAGGCAGCCGCCCATGTGGTGGATGTCGTCGGCGTAGCGGTCGTCGGTGAAGCAGATCGTGATCACCGCCTTGAGCTGGGGCGGTCCCAGGGCGGCGATCTGCAGGCCGTTGAAGCCGCCCCAGGAGATGCCGATCATGCCGACGTCCCCGGTGCACCAGGGCTGGGCCTGGAGCCACTCGAGGATCACCAGGCCGTCATCCAGCTCGCTCGGCAGGTACTCGTCGGTGAGCACGCCGTCGGACTCGCCGGTGCCGCGGATGTCGACCCGCACCCCGGCATAGCCGTGGCCCGCCCAGTAGGGGTGGCTCTGCATGTCGCGCTCGGCGGTGAGGTCGCGCTTGCGATAGGGCAGGTACTCGAGGATTGCCGGCACGGGATGGATCTCGGCGTCCACCGGCCGCCAGATGCGCGCGGCCAGCCGGCTGCCGTCGGGCAGCGGGATCCAGGTCTCCTCCTCCATGATCCGACGCGGGAAGTCGTTGACGATGCGCATGCTGCTCTCCCTGTTCCGTGAGGGCCCGTTCGGTCGGGCTCAGCCCTGGATCTGATCGAACTCGAAGGCCAGTCGCGCCGCCAGCCGGTCGTAGTCGGCGAGCAGGTCCTCGGCCGAGTTCGCCCCCATCCAGACATGGGCCAGGGCGAAGCTGTAGCTGTCCTGCTCGGGCAGCGAGGAGAGCCACTGCCCCTCGGCCACCTGGATGTCGATCATCGTCCCGGGGAAGTCGGCCTCGAGCGCGTCGACCTCGGCCGGCGTCGGCACCCGGGTCACCAGGGCATCGGTGAAGAACACCCGGTAGAAGAACTTGGCCGCCATGGCGAAGTCGCCCTGGCGATGCGGCATGTCGGGACGCTGCCCCAGCCCCAGGTCGATGGTGACCTGCTGGTTGCTGATGCCGTCGACCTTCTCGAAGAGATCGCAGTGGGACTGGGAGATGCGCGTGTTGATCTCGAGCAACCAGATGCGGTCCTGCACCTCGTCCCAGAAGTACTCGACGTTGAAGGCGGCGTTGTCGTAGCCGATGTGGGTCATCACCGTGTCGGTCAAGTCGCGCATCTTGGCCTGGATGGGCTCGGGCAGCCCCGAGGGGTAGCGATAATGGAAGAAGCTCAGCACCTGGGGATAGCGCAGCGAGTCGACGATGCCGTAGCTGACCACCTCCCCCGCGTAGACGTACCCCTCCACGGTGCACTGCCAGCCGCCGATGATCTCCTCGGCCATGCAGAAGTGGCCGTCCACGGCGGCGATCTCGTCGGGCAGCCGCGCCTGCTCCAGCACCGTATTGAAGGGGTCGGCGATCAGGCCGATGGCGTCGCGCAGCTGCTCGATGGCCTGGTAGAAGTCCTCGGGGGTGTCGATGCGAAAGCCCAGCCGGGAGCCCGAGGACTTGATCGGCTTGATGAAGAAGGGGAAGTAGAGCCCCGCCTCGCCGATGTGGGTCAGGGCCTCGTCGTCGAAGGGGTCGAAGGCCGTGAAGCCCGGAATGAAGTCGGGGATGACCTCCTTCTGCACCCGGCGGCTCCAGTACTTGTGCTCGCACTTGAGCAGGCTCGCCAGCGAGGTGGATCGGGTGCCGAAGCGCTCGCAGAGGATCGGCAGCATGGTCGAGACGGGGAAGTCCATGTAGCCGACGACGGCGTCGATGGACCCCTCGAAGGCCTCGAGCTCGGCCGTCGCCTCCGCCAGCATGGCGGCGATGTCGAACTCCTCGGTGTCGTAGACCGCCTCGGGGGCGATGATGCCGTGGAAGCGCCAGTGTTCGGCGCCGCGCAGCGTCTCGAGCCGCTGGCGATTGAAGTCGTTGAGCCCCACCACGAAGATGTTCTTGGTATCCGCCATGTCGCGTTCTCCCTGCTGCTCGCCCGGCCGGGCCGCTTCGAGCAGCATAGTCCAGTGCGCGGGCGATGCAGGGGCGAAGGCGGGGCCGCCGGCGAGATCGGGGGAGCGCTCAGGCCGGCGGCGCCCCGTCAGCGTCGGCGTCGCGGCCGCGGGCCAGGCGATCGATGGCCTCGCCGCCCTGGCCGGCCAGGGTCGCCAGCCGATCGATCTGGTCGTCCAGGCGCGGCAGGGCCTCGCGGCGATAGCGCGAGAGGTCGTCGATGGCCCCGATCACCTCGCCGAAGGCCTCCTCCAGGGCCTGCATGTCGAGCATCGCCGACGAGGCGCGCCGCTGGATGTCCACGCCCTGCTGGCGCAGCGCCCGGGCGGTGCCGCCGATCATCTCCGAGGTGGTGGCGTTGAGCGACTCGACGCGGTCGAGCACCAGCCGCTGGTTGGCCAGCGCCAAGGCCACGGTCACCGCCACGGTCAGCGCCGAGACGGTGACGTTGATGGCGCGGTCGACGCCGCGCATCAGCTCGCGGTTGTTGCGGATGATCACCTCGAGGGCCAGCACGCCCTGCTGGCTGACCGCCAGCTGCTGCTGCAGGTCGACGATGCGCTGGCGCAGCGGGAAGAGCAGCTCCTCCTCGAGGAAGCGCCGCTGCGGGTCTTCTTCGTCGCGGCGGTCGATGGCGACCTGCAGGCGATCGTCGATGCGCCGCCCCAGGGCGATCTGGCGCGTGAGCCTGGCGAGGGTCTCGCGCAGCGCCTGCTGGTCGTCGTCGAGGGTCAGGTTGTCGCGGCGCAGCATGTCGCGCCCGCCCTCCAGGTCGGCGATGATCGCGTCCAGCGCCTGCTGGGCCGTCTCGAACTTGCGGAAGTAGCGCTGCAGGCGGCTGCCGGCGCCCGGGAGCCGCGCCAGCAGCCGATCCAGCGGCCCCGAGGCGAGGTTGTGCCGGGCGGGGTCCAGCGACTGCATGCGCCCGCGCAGGTCGACCAGCGCCTTGGCCACCGGGCCGCCCTCGTCGCCGTGGTGGGCCAGCTGGCGCAGCGGGGTCTGCAGCATGGCGCTCTGGTGGGCGGCCTGCTGCTGGAGCTCCAGGCCCAGCTCGTCGACGGCGCGGCGCTGGCGCGCCTGGGCCTCGGCGTCGCCGCCATCCAGCAGCGTCTCGACGAAGGCCTCGGCCTGGGCATCCAGGCTCGCGTCGTCATCGCCGCGACCGGCGACTTCCCCGCCCTCCAGGTCGCGGGCGATCTCCTCCACCGGCGGCAGCGCCAGGCGGTCGCCGTCTTGGGATGGCTCGGTCATGGGCATCTCCTGAAAGGGTCGGTCGGATAGGGGGGATC
>JAWWBV010000130.1:0-6817 GCA_033720795.1 Halomonas sp.
GGCCGGGCCCGCTCGGTGATCTCGGCGATGTTGTGCGGGCTCTGGCGATAGTGCTCGATCCAGTGCTGGACGCGCGGATGGTCGGCGTCGGCCTGCCACTGGAAGGCCTCGCTGAGGCGCGACCAGGCGTCCTGGGGCTCCAGGGCCAGGGCGTCCCAGAAATGCAGGCTGGTGGGCAGGGTGGCGGTGCGGGCCGTCAGGCTGGCCGAATCGTCCTTGAAGGCGCTCCCGGGGGTGGTGGAGGCCTGGCTGTTGCCGGCGGCCATCAGGGATCCCATGAGAGCGAGACAGCTGGTGAAGCCCAGGATCCGTCGACGTGCAGTGTAGTAGGTCATCGAGAGGTGATCTCCAGGTCATGCGAAGGCCCGCCCCGAGGGGCCGGCCCGAAAACGTCTGTCATCAGAGCGTTCAGAAGTCGTCCTTCCAGGCGCGCAGCGTGGTGAAGGTCGCCAGGTCGGTGTCGGTGTCGCCATGGGCGGCGGCGGCCTGGCGGACGCCGGCCGAGTCGCAGCGCAGAAACGGGTTGATCCGGCGTTCACGGCCGAGGGTGCTCGGCAGCGTGGGGCGGTCGAGCTCGCGGGCCCGGCGGCACTCTTCCTGGGCCGCCTCGACGTCGGTGTTGTCCGGGTCGGCGGCGCGAGCGAAGGCCAGGTTGGCCTGGGTGTACTCGTGCGCGGCGAAGACCAGGGTCTCCTCCGGCAGGGTGGCCAGGCGCGACAGCGACTCGTGCATCTGCTCGGGCGTGCCCTCGAAGAGGCGACCGCAGCCACCGCTGAAGAGCACGTCGCCGGCGAACAGCAGCGGCGGGATGCCCGCCGTGAAGAAGCCGATGTGATCCAGGGTATGGCCGGGCAGGGCGAAGACCTCGAACAGCCGCCCCATCACCCGCACCTCGTCACCGTCGCCGACCCGCTCGTCGATGCCGTCGATGGCGGGGTTGTCCGGCCCGATCACCCGCGGCGAATAGCGCGAGATCAGCTCGCGCAGGCCGCCGGTATGATCCGGGTGGTGATGGGTGATGAGCACGACGCCGAGTTCGAGGCCCTCGCGCTCGAGCCACTCGATAACCGGCGTTGCATCGCCCGGGTCCACCACGCAGACTGCCTGGCTCGTATCCTGGCGCAGCAGCCAGATATAGTTGTCGCTAAAGGCGGGGATCGGTGTCACGCTCAACATGGCTCAGGATCCTTGACGGAGGCGTTCCCAGACGCTGCCGCGATTCGTTGCGATATGGCTTGCAAAACCCGGCACTTTGGAGGGATAAGGGCGTTATGTCAAATTCGCGGGATCTCCATGGACTGGCGCAGCTGGTACGGGAGGGGCGGTACTACTGGGCGTCTCCGGCGGGGCGGGCCCTGTGGCGAGCCGAGCGCGCCTGCCTGGGGCCGGTCTGCGAGCGTCTCTCCGGCCGGCACAGCCTGGAGCTTGGCATGGCCCCCGTGCTGAGCGATATCTGCCCGATCCGCCATGCCCTGAGCTGGGCACCGACCCGCGAGATGGCCGCTCATGACTCGACCCTGGTCTGCCCGCCCGATGGCCTGCCGCTGCCCGACGACAGCCTGAGCCTGGTGGTGATCCACCACCTGCTGGAGGTGGTGCCCGACCCGCACCACATGCTGCAGGAGGCGGCTCGCGTCACCGCCGACGACGGCCGGCTGATCATCTTCGGCTGGTATCCGCTGAGTGCCGGTGGCCTGTCGCGCGCCTGGCCAGGGCGGCGCGAGCGCATGCCCGGCCGGGGGCGCTGGCGCACGCCCGGGCGTCTGGGGGACTGGCTGGCGTTTGTCGACTTCGAGATCGACCGGGTAGACTACTGCGGCTTCCACCTGCCCGGCGGCCTGCCGCATAACGCCATGCTCGAGACCCTCGGACGGCGCCATAACCTGCCACTGGGTGACAGCTACATGATCCATGCCCGGCGCCGGTCTCAGCTGGTCCAGCCTCAGCGGCCGGGACTCAACCTGGCCAGTCCCCTGATGGGGCCGAGTCTCGGCAGCGCTACCCGGATCGGTACCCCGCGCGCGGCCCGGTGCGAGAAGGAACCACTGGGGTGAGACATGGCACCCGCGCCGGGCAGTGAGGTTACACCGTGCAAGGCCGCGCCTGTCCCCGGCTCCCCGTGCCTGACTGCTTCTTCCCTGTTACCCGCGAGTCGACGAGAGATCCCATGCGTCAGATCATCCTGGACACCGAGACCACCGGCATCGACCCCCGCGACGGCCATCGCCTGATCGAGATCGGGGCGGTCGAGATGGTCAACCGCCGCCTCACCGGCAACTCCTACCACCAGTTCATCAATCCCGAGCGCGACATCGAGGCCGAGGCCATCGGCGTCCACGGCATCACCAACGAGCGCGTGGCCGATGAGCCGGTGTTCGCCGAGATCGCCGACGCCTTCTGGTCCTTCATCGAGGGGGCGGAACTGGTGATCCACAATGCGCCCTTCGACGTGGGCTTCATCGATCACGAGCTCGACATGCTCAACGCGCGCCGCGGCGAGCCGCGCCTCGGCCCGGTCGCCGAGCACTGCCGGATCCTCGATACGCTGAAGATGGCGCGCGATCTCCACCCCGGTCAGCGCAACAACCTCGACGCGCTGTGCAAGCGTTACGACATCGAGAACGGGCACCGGGTGCTGCACGGCGCCCTGCTTGACGCCGAGATCCTCGCCGACGTCTACCTGGCGATGACCGGCGGACAGACCGCGTTGTCGCTGGATGCCTCGGCGGCCTCGGAGGGGGGCAGCAGCGAGGAGCATGGCCTGGCCATTCGCCGTCTGTCGCTGACCCGGGGCCAGCTGCGCGTGGTGCGCCCCGATGAGGCCGAGCAGGCCGCCCACCGGGCCAAGCTGGATCGTATTCGCGAGGCCGCCGGAGAGTGTCGCTGGGACGCCCATGCCGGTCTCATCGGCGGGGAGGAGAGCCGCTGATGCTGCATCGGGAGCTGCCCAGCGAAGCGACGGCCGGTCGAGTGATTCGCCTGGCCCGCGGGCGCATCGCCCCCGGTATCGACGACGGCCCCCTCCAGGCCTCTCAGCCCTGGCATGATCGCCTGCAGCCGCTGTGCTGGTGGCAGGAGGAGCCGGTGGCGCTGTCACTGGAGGAGCAGCCCGGCGAGGACTGGCCGCCGGCCCGTGAGTGGCTCGCTCGGCTTCCGGAGCCCTGGTACGCGCTGGTCGCCACGGCGCTGCAGGTGGCGGCCTGGCTCGAGAACCATCGGTTCTGTGGGCGCTGCGGGACCCCGGCAGCGCGCCTGGACGCCGAGTTCGCCATGCACTGCGAAGCGTGTGGCCATCGCAACTATCCGCGCAACTCGCCCTGCATCATCACCCTGGTGACCCACGGCGAGTCGCTGCTGCTGGCGCGCAGCCCGCGCCACCCGCCGGGGCGCTACTCGACCCTGGCCGGTTTCATCGAGCCCGGCGAGGCCGCCGAGGAGGCGGTGCGTCGTGAGGTCTTCGAGGAGGTGGGGCTCAGTGTGGGACGGGTCAGCTACTACAAGAGTCAGCCCTGGCCCTTCCCTCACTCCCTGATGCTGGGCTTCTTCGCCGAGGCCGCCAGCCGGCGCATTCGCATCGACGGCGTCGAGATCGCCGATGCCGCCTGGTTCAGTCCGCGGCGGTTGCCCCAGCTGCCCCCGCTCTACTCCATCTCGCGGGCGCTGATCGAGACGCACCTCAAGGAGGTCGGGGGCCGAGGCTAGGAAGAGGGCGATTCAGCGACTCGGGAAGAGGCTCGAGAGCTTGGTGGCCAGCATGACGTTGCCGGTCGCCTTGAGCTTGCCGGTCATGAAGGCGTTCATGCCGTTGATCTCGCCATTCATCACGCCCTTGAGGGTGTCGCTGCTCATGCTCAGGCTGACCGAGGGATCGTCGTGTTCGCCCTCGTGCACCTCCAGCTGGCCGTCGTTCACCACCAGGTAGTGGTCGCCGACGTCACTGAAGTGGAACTGGAAGACTTCGTGCATGCCGCTGGCGGCGTCGGCATCGAAGCGGCGCTGGAGCTTGTCGAGGGTCGCGTCGGACATCGGGGATCCTTACTGAACTGTGGAGGCCGCTGGGGCCGGGGCTGCCAGCGTATTTGAAACACCTGTTTGAATCAAGCGCCCTCGTGCCGCGGGGAACCCCCGGCCAGGCTGACGGCAGGGCGCGTCGACGCGGAGAGGACGATGAACGAGTGGCTGACGGATTTCGGCATGTTCGTGGCGCAGCTGTTGACCCTGGCCCTGGTGGTCGGCCTGGGAGCGGCGCTCTACCTGAAGGCGCGCGGCGAGACGGGGGAGCGCACCCGGCTGCGGCTCGAGGAGCTCAACCAGACCCGCCGCCAGCGCCGGCGGCGCATGCAGCTGGCGGCCAGCCAGCCGGGCGCCCGCAAGGGGCTGCTCAAGGCCTTTCGCCGCGATGACAAGGCGCAGGCCCGCAGCGGTGCCAAGGACGTGGACGAGGCGCGTCCCACCGTCTGGGTGCTCGACTTCCACGGCGATCTCAAGGCGAGCGCCGCCGGCCGGCTGGCCGAGGAGGTCTCGGCGGTGCTCGAGGTGGCCGGCGACAATGACGAGGCGGTGCTGCGTCTCGAGTCGGCCGGGGGGCTGGTCCACAGCTATGGGCTCGCCGCCGCCGAGCTCGATCGGTTGCGTCAGGCCGGACTCTCCACCACGGTCTGCGTCGACAAGGTGGCGGCCAGTGGCGGCTACCTGATGGCGTGCGGCGCGGACCGCCTGCGGGCCGCGCCCTTCGCGGTGATCGGCTCCATCGGGGTGGTCGCCCAGCTGCCCAACCTCCATCGCCTGCTCAAGCGTCACGACATCGACGTCGAGCTGCTCACGGCGGGGCGCTACAAGCGTACCCTCACGGTCTTCGGCGAGAACACCGACGAGGGGCGCGACAAGTTCGTCGAGGACCTCGAGACCACCCATCAGCTGTTCAAGCGCCACGTGGCCGAGCGCCGCCCGACTCTGGATATCGAGGCGGTGGCCACCGGCGAGATCTGGTATGGCAGCGATGCCCTCGAGCGGGGCCTGGTGGATGAGCTGGGCACCAGCGAGGCCTATCTGGTCGAGCGCATGCGCGAGGCCCGGGTGGTCAGCCTGAAGCTGGAGCAGAAGCCGACGCTCTCCCATCGCCTGGGGCTGGGGGTCTCGAGAGGCGTGGAGCGAGGCGTCGAGCGAGGACTGGAGATGCTCGACGCCGGTCGCTGGCAGAAGCGCTGAGCCCTTACGACCCGTCGTCGAGAGACAGGCTGCCGAGCGCCTCGATGAGGGTCCTGGCGCGCTCGCCGTGCAGCGAGTAGTAGATGGTCTGCGACTCGCGGCGAGTCTTGACGAGGCTCTCGCGACGCAGGATCGCCAGGTGCTGCGACAGCGCCGACTGGCTGAGCACCAGCCGCTGATTCAGCTCGGTCACCGACAGCTCGGTGCCGTCCAGCAGGCAGAGAATCCGCAGCCGATTGTCGTTGGCCATCGCCTTGAGTAGGGAGCTGGCCTCGTTGATGACCGCCTCTCCGCCTTCGAGGAGGCGTGCTGACGCACCTCTGGTGGTTATGCCCATGATCTGTGCCCTGCATTGCAGGCGCCGCCCATGGTCGGTCGCCTGCGCGGTGAAAAAGGATCCCCAGAGTCCACGCCTGGGGGATGATCGGTCGTTCGTCGACCTTCTGATTCAGCTTATTCGCAATAATAGCGCAGCCTGGGCGCCAACGCCGGATCAACGCTGCCGACGCGTGGCTGCTTCCGACGGCGGCGGCATCATCGTTGTTGACAATGGTGGGCGAGGGCCTCGTTCTTTTGTCGAATGTTAGCCGATGGTATGAGGTTTGACGGCGAAGCATGCTCTAGAGTGTCAACAATCAAGCCCTTTCCTCGATTGCTGACAGGATGCTGACGCGCATGTATCACGACGAGTTTCGCCGCTCCATCGATCACCCTGAGGCCTTCTGGGCCGAACAGGCCACGCGTATTCCCTGGTTCACCCCGCCCACCACGATCCTCGAATACGACGAGGCGAACCACGCTCGCTGGTTCGTGGACGGTGAGCTCAACATCTGCCACGCGGCCCTGGATCATCACGTCGAGCAGGGCCGGGGCGACCAGCCGGCCATTTACTGGGATTCACCGGTCACCGACAGCAAGCGCACCCTCACCTTCGCGGAGATGCGTGACCAGGTGGCGCGCTTCGCCGGGGCCTTGAGAGACCTGGGCGTGGAGAAGGGCGACCGGGTGGTGATCTACATGCCCATGGTGCCCGAGGCCCTGGTCGCCATGTATGCCTGTGCCCGTCTCGGGACCATTCACTCGGTGGTGTTCGGCGGCTTCGCGCCCCACGAGCTGGCGGTGCGCATCGAGGACGCCGAGCCGAAGGTGGTGATCGCCGCCTCCTGCGGCGTCGAGGGCGACCGGGTACTGCCCTACAAGCCGATCATCGATGCCGCCATCGAGCAGAGCCGCTACAAGCCCGAGGCCTGCGTGATCCTGCAGCGCGAGCAGCACGCCGCCGAGCTGGGCACGGCGATCGACCATGACTGGTCGGCCCTGGTCGAGCGGGCAACACCGGCTGACTGCGTGCCGGTCAAGGGCAGCGATCCGCTCTATATCCTCTACACCTCCGGTACCACCGGCAAGCCCAAGGGCGTGGTGCGCGATACCGGCGGCTATGCCGTGGCGCTGGCCTACTCCATGGAGACCATCTACGACGTGGCGCCGGGCGAGGTCTTCTTCTCCGCCTCGGACGTGGGGTGGGTGGTCGGCCACTCCTATATCGTCTATGCGCCGCTGCTGCGCGGCGCCACCACCGTGGTCTACGAGGGCAAGCCGGTGAAGACCC
>JAWWBV010000131.1:0-6816 GCA_033720795.1 Halomonas sp.
CGCCTTCTGGCGCCCCACGCTCTCGATGGCCGCGGCGTCGTACTGCAGCGGCCCGTCGATGCAGAGCGTGGGCTCGCGCTCCCGGGCGATGCGCGTGGCCTCACGCACCTTCTCGACGTCGGCGCCGCTGCCGGAGGCCCCGGTGGAGTAGCTGATCATCGCCACCCTGGGCTCGATGCCGAAGGCCGCGGCGGAGCGGGCGCTCTGGATGGCGATCTCGGCCAGGGCCTCGGCGTCCGGGTCGGGAATCACCGCGCAGTCGCCGTAGACCACCACCTGCTCGGGCAGCAGCATGAAGAAGATCGACGACACCTGGCGATAGCCGGGGGCCGTCTTGATCAGCTGGAAGGCGGGGCGCACGGTGTTGGCGGTGGTGTGGATCGCCCCCGAGACCAGGCCGTCCACCTTGCCCTCGGCGAGCATCATGGTACCGAGCACCACGCTGTCCTGGAGCTGGTCCGCGGCGGTCAGGGCGTTGAGCTTGCCGGGGCGGCGCCTGACCATCGGCTTGACGTAGGAGAGCCGCAGCGCGGCCGGGTCGAGGATCTCGAGATCCTCGGGCAGCTCGAGGCCGCGGCTCCGAGCCACCGCCTCGACCTCCTCGCGCCGGGCCAGCAGCACACAGCGGGCGATGCCGCGCCGCTGGCAGATCACCGCGGCCTCCACGGTGCGCGGCTCGCTGCCCTCGGGCAGCACGATGCGCTTGCTGGCCTGCTGGGCCAGCCGCACCAGCCGATGGCGGAAGGCGGCCGGCGAGAGCCGGCTCGGGTAGCCGAGGCTGAGGTTCTCCTTGAGCCACCGAAGGTCGAGGTGATCGGCCACGAAGCGGGTCACCTGCTCGGCCCGCTCGGGGTCGTCGACGGGGATGTCGTTGGCCATGCGGTCGAGCTGCTGGGCCGTCGCGTAGCTGTCGGAGTCCACGGCCAGCACCGGTAGCCCGCTCGCCAGTGCCGGGCGGCAGAACTCGATCATCGTCTCGTCCGGCAGCTCGCCGTGGGTCAGCAGCAGGCCCGCCAGCGGCACGCCATTCGTGGCCGCCAGCGACGCGGCGAGCAGGATATCATCGCGATCCCCCGGGGTGACCAGCAGCCGGCCGGCGCGGAAGACGTGCAGGGCGTGAGACGCGCTGCGGGCGCACAGGCTGGTGCCCAGCACGCGGCGGCGGTCGGCCTCGCCCTGATGCAGGATGCGCGCCTGAAGGGCCCGGGCGACGTCCAGCACCCGGGGGGCGGAGAGGGTGGCGTGCCAGGGCACCGCGCCGATCAGGTGGAAGCGGTCGTCGTCCAGTGCCGGCAGGTAGCGGCGCAGGCTCGCGAGCTGCGGGTCGTCGAGCCCGGTCGTGGGGGCGGGCGCCGCCAGCGGCGCGGGGGCCTCGTCGTCGGGATGCGGGCGCAGGCGCATCAGGATACAGCCGAGGGTGCGGGGGGAGCCGACGCCCTCGAAGGGCTGGGCGTGCAGGTCCAGGCGTTCCGCCAGGTCGCGCGGGTCGCTCAGGTCGCCGTCGGCCACCAGGATGACGCGCGCATTCAGCGCGTGGGCCAGCGCCTCGTTGAGCCGGCTCGCATAGCTGCTGTGCGGGCTGGGGGCGAGCCCCTCGATCACCACGAGCTCCGGGGCGTCGCCCGCCTCCGGCAGGGCGACCCGGGCGTGGCGCTCCACGGCCTCCTCCATCAGCTCGTCGGCGCGCTCCTCGCGCAGCAGGCGCTCGAGCCGTGCCTGGGGCAGCGGCGCGGGCGGCGACAGGCCGAGGGTGCTGGCCGCCAGGGCACAGGAGCGATCGGGCCCGTGGCCGTTGATCTCATCCTGGCGGAACGGCTTCATGAAGCCGGCCTTGAGCCCGAGGGTATCCAGGGCGCGGAGCAGGCCCAGGCAGGCGGAGGTCAGGCCGACGCCACTGTCGGTGGGCACCAGCAGCAGGTTGCGGGGATCGGGGCGGCGGTCGCTCGGGGGAGCATTCGGACGGTCACTTCGGGTCATGGGAGGCCTCTTCCTTGAGCAGCTGGCGGGTTTCCTCGGCGATGCGCCCCTCCTCGTCGGTGGGGATGACCCACAGCTCGGGGGCGCGATCGTCCTCGCCGGGATCGATGCGGCCCTCTCGACCGCCCACGATGTCGGCATTGGCTCGGGCGTCCACACGCAGGCCGAAGTGACGCAGCTGCTCGATCACCCGGGCGCGCACCTCGCCGTCGTTCTCGCCGATGCCGCCGGTGAAGGCGATGCCATCCAGGCGTGGCAGGGCGCAGGTCAGCCCCGCCAGCGACTTGGCCAGGCGATAGCAGAATACCTCGATGGCAAGCTCCGCGCCCGCGTGGTGCTCGGCGGCGGCCTGGTGCAGGCGGCGCATGTCGTTGGAGAGCCCGGAGAGGCCGAGCAGGCCGCTCTCCTTGTTGAGCAGGGTGTCGATGCGTTCGAGCGACCAGTCCAGCTGGCGGGCCAGGTGGGCGTGCAGGCCGGGGTCCACGTCGCCACTGCGGGTGCCCATCACCAGGCCCTCCAGCGGCGTCAGGCCCATGCTGGTGTCGACGCTCTGGCCCTGCCAGACCGCGCAGGTGGAGCAGCCGTTGCCCAGGTGGGCGATGAGCCAGCCGCCGTGACGGCGCTCGCTCAGGGCATCGACCCGCGCGCTCACGTAGGCGTGGCTGCTGCCGTGGAAGCCGTAGCGGCGAATGCCGTGTCGGCGGTAGAGCGTGTCCGGCAGCGCATAGCGATAGGCCCGTGGGGGCAGGGTCTGGTGGAAGGCGGTATCGAAGACCGCCACCTGCGGCAGGTCGGGAAACAGGGCCTGGGTGGCCGCCATGCCCTCGAGGTTGGCCGGGTTGTGCAGCGGGGCCATGGCCACGGTGGCCTCGATGGCGCGCTTCACGGCGGCATCGAGGCGGGTGGCGCGGGTGAAGCGCTCGCTGCCGTGGACGACGCGATGCCCGACCGCCACGGGGTGCTGGCCCTCGAGGCCCTCGAGGATCGCCGCCATGGCGTCGGCGTGGCCGGCCCCGTGCAGCGGCCGCGAAAAGGCGTGCCCGTCGCTGTCCACCCCCTTCAGGCGCGCGTCCTCACTGCCCAGGCGCTCGGCCAGGCCGGAGAGTCGCGGCTGATGGGCCGAGTCGGGCACCAGTGCATACTTGATCGACGAGGAGCCGCAGTTGATGACCAGTACCGGGTCGTTCATGGCACATCCTTCTGTGTCGAGGGGCGCGTAGCGTGCGATCGCCTGTTGTCAGGCGGGCACGGCGCTTGATCCTCGCGAAATTAACACGTTGGGAGGCGAGAAGCAGTGACGTGGATCTTGGGGCGGACACACCGGTGTTGCTAGGAGAGCATTGCACCTTGGTCGAAGGTGTACCAGAATGAAGGCGTGTATGAAAACAGTGTTTTTTAACTGGAGAGCTGCCATGAAGACCTTCACGATCTCTGCTGTATCCGCCGCCCTGCTGCTGGCCGGCACCAGCGCCCTGGCTCAGGGCAGCCCGATGAACTACGATCCGAGCCCCTACCTCGGCGTCGATGCCCTGTTCTGGGAGCTCGATCCGGATCACGGCCCCCACAAGGCCGACAGCACCGGCCTGCGCCTGCGCGGTGGTGTGGCCTTCAATGACTACTTCGCCCTGGAGGGTCACCTCGGCGGCGGCGGCTCAGACGGCAGCGTCGAGCTCGACTCCCTGGCCGGGGCCTACGCCAAGGGTATCCTGCCGATCACCCCGGACTTCCGCCTCTACGGCCTGGCCGGTTTCACGGAGGTGGACTTCGATCTCGACGAGGAGAGCGGCTTCTCCTGGGGCGGCGGCGCCGAGGTCGACGTGGCACCGAACCTCGCCCTCGGGGCCGACTACGTCCGCTACCTGGACGAATCGAACTACACCTTCGATGCCGCGAGCGTCGGGATGACGTACCGCTTCTGATCGGGTAGCGACACCTCGCTTCGCTCCCCCCTCACGACACCACGAAAAACGCCCCCGTCGCTAGCGCATAGCGGCGGGGGCGCTTCAGTGGGCGAGAGGGCCAGCAACCGTCAGGGCCAGCGACGGTCGCGGGGTCGCGTCAGACTTCCTTGTAGAGCTCGGCGCCCTCCTGGCGGAACTTCTCGGCCTGCTCCTCCATGCCCTTCATCACCGCGGCCTGATCGCCGTCGAGGCCCTTGTCCTTGGCGTAGTCGCGGACCTCCTGGCTGATCTTCATCGAGCAGAACTTGGGCCCGCACATGGAGCAGAAGTGCGCCACCTTGGCGGAGTCCTTGGGCAGGGTCTCGTCGTGGTACTCCCGGGCGGTGTCCGGGTCCAGGCCCAGGTTGAACTGGTCCTCCCAGCGGAACTCGAAGCGCGCCTTGGAGAGCGCGTTGTCGCGGCGCTGGGCGGCCGGGTGGCCCTTGGCGAGGTCGGCGGCGTGGGCGGCGATCTTGTAGGTGATGATGCCGGTCTTGACGTCGTCCTTGTTGGGCAGGCCCAGGTGCTCCTTGGGCGTGACGTAGCAGAGCATGGCGCAGCCGTACCAGCCGATCATCGCCGCGCCGATGCCGGAGGTGATGTGGTCGTAGCCGGGGGCGATGTCGGTGGTCAGCGGCCCGAGGGTGTAGAAGGGCGCCTCGTCGCACTCGGTGAGCTGCTTGTCCATGTTCTCCTTGATCAGGTGCATGGGCACGTGGCCCGGGCCCTCGATCATCACCTGGACGTCGTGCTTCCAGGCGATGCGGGTCAGCTCGCCCAGGGTCTCCAGCTCGGCGAACTGCGCCTCGTCGTTGGCGTCGGCCACCGAGCCCGGGCGCAGGCCGTCGCCCAGCGAGAAGGCCACGTCGTAGCGCTTGCAGATCTCGCAGATCTCCTCGAAGTGGGTGTAGAGGAAGCTCTCCCGGTGGTGGAAGAGGCACCACTTGGCCATGATCGACCCGCCCCGGGAGACGATGCCGGTGACCCGCTTGGCGGTCAGCGGCACGTAGCGCAGCAGCACCCCGGCGTGGATGGTGAAGTAGTCCACGCCCTGCTCGGCCTGCTCGATCAGGGTGTCGCGGAACACCTCCCAGGTGAGGTCCTCGGCCACGCCGTTGACCTTCTCCAGCGCCTGGTAGATCGGCACCGTGCCGATCGGCACCGGGGCGTTGCGGATGATCCACTCGCGGGTCTCGTGGATGTTCTGCCCGGTGGACAGATCCATGATGGTGTCCGAGCCCCAGCGGATGCCCCAGGTCATCTTGTCGACCTCGTCCTCGATGGAGGAGGTGACCGCCGAGTTGCCGAGGTTGCCGTTGATCTTCACCAGGAAGTTGCGGCCGATGATCATCGGCTCGGACTCCGGGTGGTTGATGTTGCAGGGGATGATCGCCCGGCCGGCGGCCACCTCGTCGCGCACGAACTCCGGGGTGATCTCCTCGGGGAGGCGGGCGCCGAAGCCCTGGCCGGCGTGCTGGTGGCCGAGGATGCGCTCGACCTCCTCGCTGCCGAGCGCCTGGCGACGCTGGTTCTCGCGAATGGCGATGAACTCCATCTCCGGGGTGATGATGCCCTGGCGGGCGTAGTGGAGCTGGGTGACGTTCTTGCCTTCCTTGGCCCGGCGGGGCGTACGGGTCAGGTCGAAGCGCAGGTTGGCGAGCATCGGGTCGTTGGCCCGGCGCCGGCCGTATTCGGAGGTCGGGCCGTCGAGGCGCTCGGTGTCGCCGCGCTCCTCGATCCACTCGCGACGCAGTTCCGGCAGGCCTTTTCGCAGGTCGATCTCGGCCTCGGGGTCGGTGTAGGGGCCGGAGGTGTCATAGACCAGCAGCGGCGGGTTGGCCTCGTCTTCCCCGGAGGTCCTGGTCGGCGAGAGCGCGATCTCGCGGAACGGGACCCGGATGTCGGGGCGTGAGCCCTCGACGTAGATCTTGCGCGAGCCGGGCAGCGGCTTTATGGCGGCCTCGTCGACGCGGGCGCTCTCGGCGAGGAAATGGGCGGTCTTGCTCATGGTGTTCTCCCTTGGATTGTCGGGGTCTTGTCAGGGAGGACACAGGCGGGAAGGACAGGGGTGGCGGCGTCAGGGGCACACGGCCTGTCGCTTGATCCCTACGCTGGTCCTAGCCAGTTCAGGTTCAACGGGATCCATGCTGGAAAGCGCATGGTCTCAGCCGTCATCAACGGCGCCCCGTCAAGCGTGGTGGTCGGGCAATCTCGCGATTCCCCTTCTATCCCGTGGGTGGGCGGCCTGACCAGGGCCAGCCCGGGACGACAGGTGGGGCCAGCTCAGAAGCGCTGGTCGAGCCCCATCTGCCAGAAGTCGATCTCGAGTCGGGTGGCGTCGCGGAACACCGCGGTGAGTTCGGCGAAGCGCGCCGGCGCCACCTCCGCCAGCCGGGCGTCGAGCCAGGCGCGCTCGTCCGCCATGGCCTGCTGGAAGGCCTCGCTCTCGTACATGGCGATCCAGGCATCATAGGGGTTGGCGGGGCCGCGCACCGTGGTGGCGCGGCCGTTGAGCCACTGGGCGATCTCGCCATAGCCGACCAGGCAGGGCGCGAGCGCCACGTGCAGGTCGAGCAGGTCGCCGCGGTGGCCGGTGTCGAGCACGTAGCGCGTGTAGGCCAGCGTCGCGCGGGCCTCGGGCAGGCGCGCCAGGTCCTGCTCGGAGATGCCCCAGCCGCGGCAGTACTCCACGTGCAGCCCCAGCTCCACGTCGAGGATGGTCTTAAGGCCCTCGAAGGCGTGGCGCAGCTCGCCGAGGTCGCGGCTCTTGTAGGCGGCCAGGGCGTAGGCCCGGGCGAAATGGATCAGGAACAGGTAGTCCTGCTGGAGGTAGTGGCGAAAGGCGCCCTCCTCGAGGGTGGCGTCGCCGAGCCGGCGCACGAACGCATGCTCGATATAG
>JAWWBV010000132.1:0-6798 GCA_033720795.1 Halomonas sp.
CAGGATCGCGATCCGGCGCTGGAGACCTGGACCGGCCGGCGCCTGGGCGCCGAGGGCGCGGTGCGCGACCACGGCCTCGACCAGGCCTTCGAGAATGCCGAGCGCGACGCGCGCCTGGCCCTGCTGCTGGAGGGCCGCGAGACGCTCTACCTGCCGCTGGACGACGCCGATGCCCTGGCGCTCGCCGAGGCGCTGCGTGGCGAGCTCTCCGCTCACGCCCGCCGCGGGGTGCCGGTGCCGACCGCCTTCGCCGACGTCAGCGCGCTGATCCATGAGCGGCGCCTGGTCAAGAGCGCGGCGGAGCTGGCGCTGCTGCGCCATGCCGGGGAGGTCTCCGCCCGGGCTCACGCGCGCGCCATGCGGGCCTGCCGCCCGGGGCTGGTGGAGCGCCAGCTGCAGGCGGAGCTCGAGCACGAGTTCCGCTGGCAGGGCGGCAGCGGGCCGGCCTACGCCAGCATCGTCGGTGGCGGCCCCAACGCCTGTGTGCTGCACTATCTCGAGAACGACGCCCCGCTGCGGGACGGCGAGCTGGTGCTGATCGATGCCGGCGTCGAGTTCGACCTCTATGCCGGCGACATCACCCGCACCTTCCCGGTCAACGGCCGCTTCACGGCGGCCCAGCGGGCCCTCTACGAGGTGGTGCTGGCGGCCCAGGAGCGCGCCATCGCGGCGGTACGCCCCGGCGCCACCCTGGCGTCGATCCACGCGGGCGTGGTGCACGACCTCACCGCCGGGCTCGTCGAGCTGGGGCTGCTGACGGGCGACGTCCAGGCACGGATCGACGACGGCAGCTACCGGCGTTTCTACCTGCACTCGACCTCCCACTGGCTGGGCCTCGACGTGCACGATGTCGGCGCCTATCGCCGCGAGGGCGAGCCGCGGCCCCTCTGCTCCGGCATGGTGCTTACCGTGGAGCCGGGGCTCTACGTGCCTGACGCCGACGACCTGCCCGAGGCCTTCCGGGGAATCGGTATCCGCATCGAGGACGACGTGGCGGTCACCGCCGAGGGAGGCGAGGTGTTGACCACCTCCGTGCCCAAGCGGGTGGCCGATATCGAGGCGCTGATGGTCACGGAGTGACCAGCTGGCGAGAGGCTTTCAATGCTTTTATGTAATGTACGTTATGAAATAAAGGGGCGGCAGGCATGACGTCGACGCGGGAAACGCGGATCCAGTACCCAGAGCAGAGGTCAGGCGAGCGGGTGGATATCGCCATCGTCGGCGGCGGCCTGGTGGGCGCCAGCCTGGGCTGTGCCCTGGCCACCCTGGTCGAGCGGACAGGGCTCCGGGTGGCGGTGATCGAGCCGGCGCCGCTGGATCGCCGGCTGGCCGAGCCCTGGCAGCCGAGCTTCGATGCGAGGGCCAGCGCCATCGCCTGCGGCTCGGCCCGGCACTTCGAGCGCCTGGGGGTCTGGGAGGCGATGGCCGAGCAGGCGGCGCCGATCCGCACCATCCACGTCAGCGAGCGGGGCCGGCTGGGCGTGACCCGGCTGCGCGCCGCGGAGCTCGGCGTCGAGGCGCTGGGTCACGTGGTGCCCAACGCCTGGATGGGGCGCGCCCTGCACGGTCGGCTGGGCGAGCTGCCGGTGGACTGGCACTGCCCGGCGAGCGTGGAGGCCATCGCGCCCGTCGCCGAGGGGCATCGGCTCACGCTCTCGGACGGCAGCGTGCTGGAGGCAGGCCTGACGGTGCTCGCCGACGGCGGGCGCTCGGGGCTCAAGGAGCGACTGGGCATCGCGAGCCGCGAGCGGCCCTATGAGCAGGTGGCGCTGATCGCCAGCGTCGAGGTCGGCCGCCCCCATGACGGCATCGCCTATGAGCGCTTCACCGCCGAGGGCCCCATCGCCCTGCTGCCTCTCCCGGGGCAGGCCCTGGAGCTGATCTGGACCCACGCGCGCGGCGAGGAGGCGCGGCGGCTGGCGCTCGGTGATGGCGACTTCCTGGCCGAGCTGCAGCGTGCCTTCGGCGATCGCGCCGGACATTTTCGCCGGGTCGGGCGCCGTCACGCCTACCCGCTCTCGCTGGTCACGGCGCGGGAGACGGTGCGCCCGGGGCTGGCCGTGCTCGGCAACGCGGCCCACTCGCTGCATCCGGTGGCCGGTCAGGGCTTCAACCTGGCGCTGCGCGGGGTGATGGATCTGGTGGCGGCCATCGAGGCCGGCGGCGCGCGGGGCGAGGCGCCGGGAAGCGCGGCGGTGCTGCAGGACTTCGAGGCGCGCCGCGACGGCGATCGCCGGGACGTCATCCGCTTCAGCGACGGCCTGATCCGACTGTTCGGCCTCGACCACCCCGTGCTCTCTCATGCCCGGGCGGCGGGCCTCGTCGGGCTGAACCTGGTGGGGCCGCTGCGCCGCACCCTGGCGCGGCGGGCCATGGGGCTGGAACGATAGGAGCAGGAACGAACACGATGAACAGACGGCATGGCCATCCGGGCCATCACGAGGAGCAGGCATCATGAGCGCAGAACAGCAATCCGCCGCGGCGCCGTTCGAGGCGATCGTCGTCGGCGGCGGCATGGTGGGCGCTACCCTGGCCTGCCTGCTGGGCCGGGCCGGGCTCTCGGTGGCCCTGCTGGACGCCCGCGAGGCGCCCCTCGACGGGCAGGCCGCGGGCAGGGGGGCACCCTCGATGCGGGTCAGCGCCCTGACGCCGGTCTCCCGCCAGCTGCTGGAGGGGCTGGGGGCCTGGCCGGCGATGGCCGCGCGCCGGGTCAGTCCCTATCGCTTCATGCAGGTGTGGGACGGCGAGGGCAGCGGGGAGGTGAACTTCTCCGCGGAGCAGGCCGGGGTGCCGCTGCTCGGGCATATCGTCGAGAACGACGTGACCCTGGCGGCGCTGGAGGCGCGTCTGGCACAACTGCCCACGGTGACCCTGCGCTTCGGCGCCCGGGTGGCCGAGCTCGAGGCCGGGGGCGAGAAAGAGGGCCAGCGGCGCACGGTGGTGCTGGAGGGCGGCGAGCGGCTCCAGGCCCCGCTGGTCGTGGCCGCGGACGGGGCGCGTTCGCCGCTGCGCGAGCGGGCCGGCATTGCGGTCAGTGAGCGCGACACGGACCAGGTGGCGGTGGTCACCACGGTGCAAACGGCGCGCGAGCACGGCGGCGTGGCGCGTCAGGTCTTCCTGTCGACGGGGCCGCTGGCCTTCCTGCCGCTCTGTGTCGAGGGCGATGCTCGCCACTGCTCGATCGTCTGGTCGACGACGCCGGAGGAAGCCGAGCGCCTGACGGCGCTCTCCCCGGCCGCGCTGGGGGAGGCGCTGGGCGCCGCCCTCGAGCATCGCCTCGGCGAGGTGTCGGTGATCGACCGGGCGCTGGCGTTTCCGCTCGTCCAGCGTCACGCCGAGCATTACGTGCGTCAGGGCTTCGCCCTGGTGGGCGACGCGGCGCACAGCATTCATCCGCTGGCGGGACAGGGGGTGAACCTGGGACTGATGGATGCCGCGGTGCTGGCCGAGGAGGTGATCGAGGGGCGCCGCCGGGGGCTCGCGCCCGGCGATGCGCACGTGCTGGCCCGCTATGCCCGACGGCGCCGAGGCGACAACGCCGCCATGCTGGCGCTGATGGACGGCTTCCGCCTGCTGTTCGGGGCGCGCCATCCGGCCCTGACCCTGGCGCGTAACCTGGGGCTCGCCGGGGTGGATCGGCTCGGGCCGCTCAAGCGGCTGCTGATGCAGCAGGCCATCGGCCATCGCGGCCGGCTGCCCGCCGCCTGCCGTCCGCTCAGCCGGCGCGACGCTGGCTGAGCACGTTGAGGGCCTTGAGCAGGTTCAGGGCCTCACCGAGCTGGTAGTCGTCGCGCAGTCGCTGGCTCATCTCGCTGCGTTCCTGCGGATCTTCCGACGCGCCCAGGTGGCCCTGGAGATCCGCCTCGCGCACGTCCAGGCCGTTGCCCTCGGCGATCTCCAGGCGGCCGCGGATCACCTCCACGTCGGGCGCGATGCCCTGGGCCTGGATCGAGCGGCCGTCGGGGGTGAAGTAGAGCGCCGTGGTCAGCTTGAGCCCCTCGTCGTTGCCCAGCGACATGATCTGCTGCACCGAGCCCTTGCCGAAGCTCTGGGTGCCCATTACCACGCCGCGGCGCTGGTCCTGCAGGGCGCCGGCGACGATCTCCGCCGCCGAGGCGCTGCCGCCGTTGATCAGCACCACCAGCGGCACCTCGGGCGCCGCGGTCTCGCGGCCCGCGGAGAAGCGCATCGCGCTGTCGGCCAGGCGGCCCTCGGTATAGACGATCAGTCCGCCGTCGAGGAAGGCGTCGGCCACGTCCACCGCCGCCTGCAGGACCCCGCCGGGGTTGTTGCGCAGGTCGAGCACCAGGCCGTCGAGGGGCCCGTCCTGCGTCAGGCTTGCCAGGGCCTCGTCGACCTGCTGGCCGGTGCGGCTCTGGAACTGGCTGACGCGCAGGTAGCCATAGCCGGGCTCCAGCAACTCGTGCTTCACGCTCCGGGTACGGATGATCTCGCGGGTCAGGGTGACCTCCTGCGGAGCATTCTCATCCTGGTGGAGGATGGTCAGCCGCAGCCGGGTGCCCGGCTCGCCGCGCATCAGGTTGACCGCCTCCTGCAGCGAGAGCCGGTCGGTGGGGGTGTCGTCGATGCGCAGGATCCGGTCCCGGGAGCGCAGCCCGGCTCGGGAGGCCGGGGTGTCGTCGATGGGCGTGATCACGGTCAGCTGGCCCTCCTCCATGCCCACCTCGATGCCCACGCCGCCGAACTCGCCCTGGGTGGACTCGCGCAGGCTCTCGAACTCCTCGCTGTCGAGGTAGGCGGAGTGGGGATCGAGCTCGCTGAGCATGCCGCGCATGGCATTGCGCAGCAGGTCCTCGTCCTCGACCTCCTCCACGTAGGCGCGCTTGATGCGCTCGAAGACCTCGGCGAAGGCCTGGATCTCGGCCACCGGCAGGTCATCGCCCGTCTCCGGCGCGCTCTGGGCGGCGGCGGGCAGCGGCGCCATGGCCAGCAGGGCGATCGGCAGCAGCACCGACACCAGGAGGCGCGTCACGGTAGGCTGGGGGGCGGGACGTAGGGGCATGCAGATTCTCGCGGTTGCGGGGCGGGCGACCCAGCATAGCCCGCGCCCCGGCGTCGATGGAATAGTCGCGGGATCGGCGGCGGCTCAGGGCCGGCTGGCGATCCAGCCCCGCGGATCGATGGGCTGGCCGTTGCGGCGCACCTCGAAGTAGAGCCCCGGCCGGCCCTGGCCGCCGCTGGCGCCCACGGCGCCCAGGGTGTCGCCGCGGGCCACGGCGCTGCCCACCCCGGCGGAGAAGCGCTGCAGGTGGGCATGCAGGGTCATCACCCGGTCGCCGTGATCGACGATCAGCAGGTTGCCGAAGCCGCGCATCCAGTCGGCGAAGACCACCCGGCCGGGGTGCACGGCCGTGACCGGGGTGCCCTCGGCGGCGCGGATCACCAGGCCGTTGAGGTGCACCCCCTCGCCGTTGCGAAAGGAGGAGGCGATGGTGCCCTGCACCGGCCAGGGTAGCGCCCCTCGTGTTTCGTCGATGGCGGTGGAGGGGGGCGGGCGCTCGAGGCGGGCCAGGCGCTCCTGTACCTCGTGCAGGGTGCGCTCGGCATGGGCGCGGTCCTGGGCCAGGGTCGCCAGCCGGGCCTGCTCGCTGGCGAAGCGTTCGTCCAGTGTCGCCACCAGCGCGGCGCGCTCGGCGCTCTGCTCGGCCAGCGTGGCGCTGCGCTCGTCGAGGCGTGCCGTCACGGCCTCCAGCCGCTCGCCGCGCTCGGCCAGCGCCCGGCGCGTCTCGTCGAGCTCGTTCTCCAGGCGCTCGAGGCGATCGAGGCGCTCGTGACGGGCCCGGGCCAGGCGGTTGAGGTAGTGCTGCAGGCGATCGAGCCGGGCCGGGTCATCCTGGTTGAGCAGCAGCTTGAGCTGGGGCGTGAGGCCGAGGCGGTAGAAGGCCTCGAGCTGGACCTCGAGGGATTCGAGCTGCTCGCGCCGTTCAATGGCCAGGCGCTCGCGCCGGGCCTCGAGATCGGCGATCTCATCGTTCAGGGCGCGCCGCTCGGCCTGCAGGGCGTCGAGGCGGCGATGGGTCTCGGCGAGCGCCGTCTCCACCTCGCGCAGCGCCTCGCTCGCCTCGTCGCGGGCCTCCCGTGTGGTGGAGAGCTCCCCGGAGGCGGCCAGGATCTCCTCGCCCAGGGCGTCGAGGCGCGCCTGGGCCTCGCGCTCGGAGGGCGCGGCGAGAAGCGGCGAGGCCAGGCCCAGCGTCAGGCCCAGGCCAAATCCCAGGGCGGCGGCCAGGCCGCTCAGCCCCCTCGGCGTCGACTGCCGCATCGCCACTTCCTGGCGGTCCCTGCTCCGCCTCACTCGGCCTCGATCAGCACGCGTCCGGTCATCTCCTCGGGCACCGGCTGGTCCATCAGGGTCAGCAGGGTCGGGGCGATGTCGCATAGCCGGCCGTCGTCGAGCAGGCGCACCGGGCGTGGCCCGACGTAGATCAGCGGCACGTCGAAGGTGGTGTGGGCGGTCTGGGGGGCGCCGGTCTCGGGGTGGATCATCTGCTCGGCGTTGCCGTGGTCGGCGGTCACCAGGCAGGCGCCGCCGACGCGCTGGATCGCCTCCACCACCCGGCCGACGCAGGCGTCCACCGCCTCGATGGCCTTCACCGCGGCGTCGAACTTGCCGGTGTGGCCGACCATGTCGCCGTTGGCGTAGTTGCAGACGATCAGGTCGTACTGGCCGCCCTCGATCGCCTCCACCAGGCGGTCGGTGACCTCCACGGCGCTCATCTCGGGCTTCTCGTCGTAGGTCTTCACCTCCTGGGGGGAGGGCACCAGCACCCGGGTCTCGCC
>JAWWBV010000133.1:0-6766 GCA_033720795.1 Halomonas sp.
CCCACCTCCTTCATCAACAGCGCCACGGCCAGCACGTCGGAGGGCTGGGCCGCCATGGAGATGATGTAGGTGCCGAGCGCCTCGCGGTGCTCGGAGGCGATCACCCGGAAGGTATCGATCACCTCGCGGGACTCCGCCGAGCACTCCCAACGCCGCGGGATCAGCGGACGCCGGGAGGCCAGCTCGGCGAGCAGGAATTCCTGGCGCTTGGCCTCGTCCCAGTCGCGATAGTGGCCGAGGGCCAGGCCGTCGGTGAGCTCCTCCATCACCTGGGCGTGGCGGCTGGCCTCCTGGCGCAGGTCGAGCTTGGTCAGGGTGACGCCGAACACGGCGACGCGGCGCAGGGTATCGAGCAGTACGCCGTTGGCGATGGTGTCCAGGCCGACGTCGCACAGCGACCGGTAGCAGGCCAGCAGCGGCGCATAGAGCTGGTCGCGGGTCTCGATGATGGGGCCGTCGTCGACGCTGCGCCCATCGAGCTGTGCCTTGGCCCACTCTCGCGTCGCCTCGACCCGGGTCACCAGGCGCTTGAGCAGCTCCCGGTAGGGCTCTGCCACCTCGCCCACCTCGGCCTTGAGCGCGCTGTTGGCCTTCCACATGGAGAGCTCGGCCTTGAGCTGCTCCAGGTCGCGCAGGTAGAGGTCGGCGGCCATCCAGCGGCCCAGCAGCAGCACCTCCCGGGTGACCTTGGCGGTGACGTTGGGATTGCCGTCGCGGTCGCCGCCCATCCAGGAGGCGAAGCGGATCGGCGCGGCATCCAGCGGCAGGCGCTCGCCGGCGGTCTCCAGCAGCAGGTTGTCGAGGTCACGATGGAAGTCGGGCACCGCCTGCCACAGCGAGTTCTCGATCACCGCGAAGCCCCACTTGGCCTCGTCCACCGGGGTCGGTCGCTCGTGACGGATCTCGTCGGTGTGCCAGGCCTGGCTGATCAGCTCCTCCAGGCGACCCTGGGCGCGTACGCCGCGCTCCGGGTAGTCGGTGGAGGACTCGATGGCGGTCAGGCAGTCGTCGATGGCGTCGTACTTCTGGATCAGGGTGCGCCGGATGACCTCGGTGGGGTGAGCGGTGAGCACCAGTTCGACGCGCATGCCGGCGAGGCTCTCGACCAGCTTGCGCGGCGAGTGGCCGGCGCCCCGGGCGCGCTCGAGCAGCTCGGAGAGCACCGGCTGGGTGCCGGGCCGGTAGTCCTCGACCCGGCGAAAGCGCGCTCGATAGTGCTGCTCGGCGATGTTGGCGAAGTTGAGAAACTGGTTGAAGGCACGGGTGACCGGCAGCAGGTCGCGGTCGGGCAGCTGGCGCAGGTACTCGATCAGCTCGCGCTGGCTGCCGTGTTCCCCCTGGCGACCACGCTTGGCGAAACCGCGAATGGCCTCGATGCGATCGACGAAGCCCGGCCCGAGGTCATCGGCGATGGTGCGCCCGAGGCTGTCGCCCAGGATACGAACGTTGTCACGCAGTGATTCATGCAGATCATGGCTCATGGCCGGGTCTCTCCTTGCGGCGATTCCGTGTAGGGAACGTCGTGTCGCTTGGCCGCCTGCCAGTGCCGCTCCATCGCCGCGAGCCCCGCCTCGGGCAGCGGCACGTCCTCGGCGGCCAGGGCCGACTCCACGTAGCGAAAGCGCCGCTCGAACTTGGCATTCGTGCGGCGCAGGCACTGCTCGGGGTCGGCCTTGAGGGTGCGCGCCAGGTTGGTGACGGCGAACAGCAGGTCCCCCACCTCCTCGGCGGCGTGGTCACGCTTCCCCTCGGCCAGTGCCTGCTCGACCTCGTCGAGCTCCTCGCGGATCTTGGTCAGCACGCCACGGGCATCGGGCCAGTCGAAGCCGACCCGGGCCGCCCGCTTGGAGAGCTTGGCGGCGCGCGCAAGCGCCGGCAGGGTCGGCGGCACGTCGTCGAGCACCGACGCGGGCCCGGGGTCGTCTTGCGCCCGCTCGGCGCGCTCCTCGGCCTTCAGCGACTCCCAGCGCGAGTGCACCTGCCGGGTCTCGACCTCGCTGGCGCTCACGCCCTCCCGGCGCGAGGCCAGGGTACCGTCGGGGAAGACGTGGGGGTGGCGGTACAGCATCTTGGCGGTCAGGGTGTCGACCACGTCATGGAAGTCGAAGCGCTCCTCTTCCGCCGCGAACTGGCTGTAGTAGACCACCTGGAAGAGCAGGTCGCCGAGCTCGCCGGGCAGCTCGTCGAAGGCACGCCGTTCGATGGCATCGGCGACCTCGTAGGCCTCCTCGAGGGTATGGGGGACGATGGAGTCCCAGTCCTGCTGGACATCCCAGGGGCAGCCCTGCTGGGGGTCGCGCAGCACGGCCATCAGCGCCAGCAGGTCATTCAGGTCGTGACGGGAGTCACTCATGTGGCCTTCCTCCTGCCCTTGCCTTTGCCCTTCTTGCCGCCGTCGCGCAGGCGACGCACCTCGATGACGTTGGGCAGCTGCTGGATGCGCGAGAAGAGCCGCCCCAGGGTCTCCAGGCCGTCCACCTCGACGGTGATGGACATGCGGGCGATGCCGTCGTCGGTGTCGGTGAGGGTGTTGACGGAGAGCACGTTGACGCGGTCGTTGCTGAGCACGCCGGTGACGTCGCGCAACAGCCCCGAGCGGTCCCAGGCCTGGATCTCGATGTCCACCGGGTACTGGGTGCGGGCGCGCTCTCCCCACTCCACCTCGATGATGCGTTGCGGCTCATCGAGACGCAACTGGAGGATGTTGGGGCAGTCCTGGCGGTGCACGGTGACCCCGCGCCCCTGGGTGATGAAGCCGACGATGGCCTCGCCGGGCACCGGATGGCAGCAGTTGGCCATGCTGGTCTTGAGGTTGCCCACGCCGAGCACGGTGATGTCGCCGCCGGTGCCCTTGCCGGCGGCCTTGCGCGGCTTGGCCAGCAGGCGATCGAGCTGCTCCTGGTCGTCGCTCTCGCCGAACAGCTGCTGCGCCTGGTGCAGCACCTGGCCGATGCGCAGGTCACCGGCGCCCAGGGCGGCATACATGTCGTCCGGGGTCGGGTAGTTGACCTTGTTGGCCAGGCGGGTGAGGTCCATGCCCTCGACGTCGAGCCGCTTCATCTCGCGCTCGAACAGCGCCCGCCCCTCCTCGAGGTTACGGTCGCGCGCCTGCAGCTTGAACCAGGCCTGGATCTTGGCGCGCGCCCGGGAGGTTCGCACGTAGCCCAGGTTGGGATTGAGCCAGTCCCGACTCGGCCCGCTCTTGCTGGCGGTGAGGATCTCGACCTGCTGGCCGGTCTTGAGCCGGTAGGTGAGCGGCACGATGCGCCCGTCGACCTTGGCCCCGCGACAGCGATGGCCCACCTCGGTGTGCACCCGGTAGGCGAAATCGATGGGCGTGGCGATCCGCGGCAGGTCGATGACGTGGCCGTCGGGGGTGAAGACGTAGATGCGATCCGGCGCCACGTCGCTGGTCAGCCCCTCGCGCAGGTCGCCGAAGTCGCCGACCTCCTCGTGCCACTCGAGCACCTGGCGCAGCCAGGCGATCTTCTCCTCGTAGCTGGCACTGCGGGCGCTGGTGTCGTGCCCCTTGTAGCGCCAGTGGGCGCAGACCCCGAGTTCGGCCTCCTCGTGCATGGCGAAGGTGCGGATCTGGATCTCCAGCACCTTGTGTTCCGGGCCCAGGACCGCGGTGTGCAGCGACTGGTAGCCGTTCTTCTTGGGGTTGGCGATGTAGTCGTCGAACTCGTTGGGCACGTGGTGCCAGCGCGAGTGGACGATGCCCAGCACCGTATAGCAGTCGCTCACCTCGGGCACCAGGATGCGCACCGCGCGGATATCGTGGACCTGGGAGAAGTCGATGCGCTTGCGCTTCATCTTCCGCCAGATCGAGTAGATGTGCTTGGCGCGGCCGTCGACCTGATAGCGTCGGATGCCCTGAGCCGACATCAGCGACTTGAGGGTCTCCACCACCTCGCTGATGTAGCGATCGCGGTCCTGGCGACGCTCGGCCAGCTGCCGGGCGATCGCCTTGTAGTCCTCCTCGTGCAGGTAGCGAAAGGAGAGATCCTCGAGCTCCCACTTGAGATGGCCGATGCCCAGGCGGTGGGCCAGCGGCGCATAGATATCGAACACCTCGCGGGCCACCTGCAGGCGCTTCTCCCGCGGGGCATCGCGCACCTGGCGCAGCGCGCAGGTGCGCTCGGCGATCTTGATCAGGGCGACGCGCACGTCGTCGATCAGATTGACCAGCATCTTGCGAAGGTTGTCCTGCTGATCGTGCTGGGTCAGCCCCTGGCTGGGCGCCTGAAAGGTGCTGATGGCGGCCATCTGCAGCACGCCGTCGATCAGCCCGGCCACCTCGCCACCGAAGCGTTTCTCGACCTCGGGCAGGCCGATCAGCCCCTCGCGCACCGCCCGATAGAGCACCGCGGCTTCCAGGGCCGGCTGGTCGAGCTTGAGCTCGCCGAGGATATCGGCCATCTCGAGCCCCATGCGAAAGCTCGAGCCGTCGATGAGCCAGCTCTTGTGGGGACGTCCGGAGGTCTGCTCCAGGTGCCGGGCGAGCCGGCAGGCCCGCTCCATCTCTTCGGGGTCACGCAGCTTCACGTCGTCCTGCAGGCGTGCCAGCCACAGGTCGATATCGACCGACCCGTCCCGGGTCAACGGCTGATCCTCACGCACTTTAACCATCGCTCGGCGCTCCTTGGGGGTCGCGGATCGAACCCATGAACTCGAACATCAGCATGGATTCCAGGTGGGAGGTGTGCACGAACATGTCGGCGACCGCCGCGCGCACGATCCGATACCCTCCCTGCAAGAGGTGTGCCGCATCTCGCGACAGCGTCGCCGGGTCACAGGAGACGTACAGCAGATGGGGCACCGGGTGCGCCGTGAGCGCCTGGCTCACTGCCTCGGCGCCCTCCCGCGGCGGATCCAGCACCACCACCTCGGGGCGGGTCGCCGCGAGCAGCGCGCGCACCGCGACCGGATCAGCGAGATCGGCCTGGTGCGCCTCGATCTCCAGGCCGTTGGCATAGGCATTGCCGGCCAGGCGCTCGACCATCGCCGGGTTGCCCTCCGCCGTGGCGACCCGGGCGCCGGCCGCGGCCAGCGGCAGGCTGAAGTTGCCGATGCCGGCGAACAGATCGAGCAGCCGGGCCTGGCCAAGATGCGGCGAGAGCCAGGCGAGCGCGGTGCCGACCATCAGGCGATTGACCGCGGCATTGGCCTGGAGAAAATCCCCCGGCTCGACGCGAAGCGCCATCTCGCCGGCCGGCCCCGGCACCCGGCACTCGAGCGCCGGCGCGGGCGTCAGCCATTCGAAGGCCGGCGCCTCGCGGCCCAGCCAGCGAGCGAGATGCACGCCTTCGGCCTTGGCGAAGGCCTGCCAGCGGTCGGTGTCACCCGCATGATCGCGCAGCTGACGCACCACCAGCACCACACCACGGTCGCTCTCGAGCAGCTCGAGGTGCCCGACCTGGCGCGGCGCCTCGAGCGCCGACAGCTGCCGGTGCAGGGGGGCGAGCAGCGCCTCCAGGGACGGCACCAGCACGGTGCAGCTGGCGATGTCGACCAGGCGATGGGTATGGCGGGCGCGAAAGCCGAGATGCACCCGGCCATCGGCATCGACCTTGACGCCCAGGCGGGCACGGCGGCGGTAGTCCTCGCCCGCCCCGGCCAGCAGCTCGGGCGCGTCATCCAGCGAGATGCCCTGGCGCCCCAGCAGCTCGGCCAGGACCGCCTGCTTGTGGCGCCGCTGGCCCGGCAGGGCGAGGTGCTGGAGGTCGCAGCCGCCGCAGCGACCGAAGTGGGGACAGGGCGGCACGACGCGCTCGGCCGACGGCGTCTCGAGCTCACGGACGTGCGCCTCGTCGAAGCGCTGGCGCGTGCGATGCACGGCGACCCTCACCCGCTCCCCCGGCAGCGCGCCGTCGACGAACACCGTCTTGCCCTCGGCGGTACGGGCCACGCCCCGCCCATCGTGGGCCAGGCCCTGGATCGTCAGCAGGTCGGGCGCCTGCTCCCGGGCGGCGGCGGGCGCCTGGCGGTCATCGGACTTTCGCCCCTGCAGCCCGGAGACGCCCGACGGGGCGCGTTTCGGTCGGCGCTTGCCCAGCATGGCCATATCAGCGCTCCGGGGCGAACAGGCCGGTGGACAGGTAGCGATCGCCGCGGTCGCAGACGATGAAGGCGATCACCGCATTCTCCACCTCGGCGGCGATGCGCAGCGCCCCGGCGAGCGCGCCGCCGGAGGAGACGCCGGCCAGGATGCCCTCTTCCCGGGCCAGGCGACGCATGTGCTCCTCGGCCTCCTGCTGGCCGATATCGAGCACCCGGTCGACGCGACTGGCGTCGAAGATGCTTGGCAGGTACTCCGGCGGCCAGCGGCGGATGCCGGCGATGCTCGCCCCGTCCGCGGGCTGCAGACCGACGATCTGCACCTCGGGATTGCATTCCTTGAGGTAGCGCGACACGCCCATGATGGTGCCGGTGGTGCCCATGGAGCAGACGAAGTGGGTGATGGTGCCGCCGGTCTGCTCCCACAGCTCCGGCCCGGTGGTGCGGTAGTGGGCCAGCGGGTTGTCGGGGTTGGCGAACTGGTTCAGCGGCTTGCCCTCCCCGCGGGCGACCATGGTGTCGGCGAGATCGCGGGCCTCCTCCATGCCGCCCGTCTCGCTCACCTCGATCAGCTCGGCCCCGAAGGCGGCCATGGCCTGCTTGCGCTCGGCGGAGGCGCTCTCGGGCATGATCAGCACCAGGCGATAGCCCATGATGGCGGCCGCCATCGCCAGGGCGATGCCGGTATTGCCGGAGGTCGCCTCGA
>JAWWBV010000134.1:0-6747 GCA_033720795.1 Halomonas sp.
CGGCCGTGGGCGCTGCGCGCCGCGAGGAGCGCCTCGCGGCCCGTGTCGGCCAGGCGCAGGCGCACCTCCAGGTCCGGCGCGGGCAGCCAGCCCTCGCCGCGCTCCGGCCACTCGATCACGCAGAGCGCGTCCTCGGCGAGCAGGTCGCGACCGCCGATGAACTCGAGCTCCTCGGGGTCGCCCAGGCGATAGAGGTCGAAGTGGTGCACCAGCACGCCGTCGAGCGCGTAGGGCTCCACCAGGGTGTAGGTCGGGCTCTTGACCGCGCCGGCGTGACCATAGGCGCGCAGGATGCCACGGGTCAGGGTCGTCTTGCCGGCGCCCAGCTCGCCGGTCAGGTGCACGCGACCACGGCCCTCGAGGGCCCGCCCCAGGCAGGCGCCGAAGGCGACCTGGCGGTCTTCGTCATCGAGTCGCAGCAGCATCGTTCTCGCCCATCGTCGGGTTGACCAGAATTCGCGCACAGGATGCCAGATCGCCGGCCAGCAGGCCACGCTCGCCGCCCTCGCGGGCCGCCCGGTCGGCGGCCAGGGCATGCACCAGCACCCCCACCCGGGCCGCCGCCTCGAGCGGAAGCCCCTGGGCCAGCAAGGCGCCGAGGATGCCGGAGAGCGCATCGCCCATGCCGCCGCTGGCCATGCCCGGGTTGCCGTGGGGGCAGACGGCGAGCCCCTCGGGCCCCGCGACCAGGGTGCCGGCGCCCTTGAGCACCACCACCCCGCCGTAGCGGCGCTGCAGCGCGAGCGCCGCGGCGGGCCGGTCGGCCTCCACCTCGCCGGCGGCGCAGCCGAGCAGGCGCGCCGCCTCGCCGGGGTGCGGGGTGAGGATCCAGTCGTCGCGCCGCTGCCCCGCGAACCCCGTGGCCAGCAGGTTGAGGCCGTCGGCATCCACCACCAGCGGCCGCGACGCCGCGAGGGCCGCCTGCAGCATGCCCTGCCCCCAGCTGCCCTGCCCCAGGCCCGGCCCGACCACCAGCACGTCGGCGCCCGCCGGCAACGCGCCGAGATCGCCGGCGCCGCGCACGCCGTGGACCATCACCTCGGGGCGGCGCACCAGGCTCGCGGTGACGTGCTCGGGCGCGGTGGCGAGGCTCACCTTGCCGGCGCCCAGCCGCGCGCAGGCCTCGGCGGCGAGCAGCGCCGCCCCGCCGAAGCCCGGCGCCCCGCCGAGCACCAGGGCGTGGCCGCAGTCGCCCTTGTGGGCGTCGCGCGCCCGGGGCGGCAGCCGGGCCGCGATCAGTCCGGCCTCCAGGCGGCGGGCGGCGGGGGCGAGATCGGCCTCGGCCTCCGCGTCCACGCCGAGCGCGCAGAGCACCGCCTCGCCGACATGCGCCGGGGCCGCCCCGGTGTAGAGCCCCAGCTTGTCGGCGATGAAGGTCACGGTGCGCGTCGCCCGCACCGCGGCGCCGAGCACCGCCCCGGTGTCGGCATGAAGCCCCGAGGGGATGTCGATGGCCAGCACCGGTCGGCCGCTTTGGTTGACCGCCTCGATCGCCTCGCGGGCCGCCCCGCGCACCTCGCCGCCGAGACCGGTGCCGAGCAGGGCGTCGACCACCACCTCCCCCTCGAGGGGCAGCCCCGCCTGCCAGGGCACGGCCGCCACCCCGGCCGCCGCGGCCATGTCGGCGGCACGCCGGGCGTCGCCGGTCAGCGCCTCGACCGGCTTGAGCAGCAGG
Organism: Halomonas sp.; assembly: GCA_033720795.1. Lineage (GTDB taxonomy): Bacteria > Pseudomonadota > Gammaproteobacteria > Pseudomonadales > Halomonadaceae > Halomonas. The sequence goes on from JAWWBV010000134.1 coordinate 1,676, forward strand.
CGCTGCACGGCGAGCCCCTCGGCGGCGGCCAGCGCCGCCAGCACGTGGCCGTCGCCGCCGTTGTTGCCGCCGCCGCACAGCACGGTAAGCGAGCGTGCCTCGGGCCAGCGCGCCCGCAGCGCCTGCCAGGCGGCCGCCGCCGCGCGCTGCATCAGGGCGAAGCCCGCGATGCCCCCCTCGATGGTGCGCCGGTCGAGCTCGCGGACCTGCTCGGCGCGATAGAGGGGACGCAGCAACGGGGGATGGGGTTCGTCTGCCCGAGTCATGCGGTGTCTCCTGGGTCGGGATGCTTTACCATACCGAGTGTAAATTCTCTGCGCCCCACGCCAAGCCGCGGGGCCGTTCTGCATGGTGTTTTCTCGATCATGAGCCCAGTGTCCCCCGCCGGTGACGCCCCCGACATGGCCGCCCTCGCCGAGAGGATCAAGACCTGGGGCCGCGAGCTCGGCTTCCAGCAGCTGGGCATCACCGACGTCGACCTGGCCGAGGACGAGGCCCACCTCGAGGCCTGGCTGGCCGCCGGCCACCACGGCGAGATGGGCTTCATGGCCAAGCACGGCACCAAGCGCACTCGCCCGGCGGAGCTGGTGCCCGGCACCCGGCGGGTGATCAGCGTGCGCCTGGACTACCTGCCCGCCGAGGTGGAGACCACCAAGGTGCTGGGGCGTCCCTCGCTGGCCTACGTCTCCCGCTACGCCACCGGGCGCGACTACCACAAGCTGATGCGCAAGCGCCTGGCGACGCTCGCCAAGTGGATCGAGGGCGAGGTCGGCGCCTTCGGCTATCGCGCCTTCGTCGACTCCGCCCCGGTGATGGAGCGCGCCCTGGCGCGCAAGGCGGGCCTCGGCTGGTTCGGCAAGAACGCCATGCTGCTCAACCCGAAGGCTGGCTCGCTGTTCTTCCTCGGCGAGCTCTACACCGACCTGCCGCTGCCGGTGGATGCGCCCTTCGAGACCGACCACTGCGGCAGCTGCAGCGCCTGTCGCACCGCCTGCCCCACCGGGGCGATCGTCGAGGACAGGGTGGTCGACGCCCGAGCCTGCATCTCCTATCTCACCATCGAGCTCTTCGGCGCCATCCCGGAGCGCTACCGCGAGGCCATGGGCAACCGGGTGTTCGGCTGCGACGACTGCCAGCTGGTCTGCCCGTACACCCGCTTCGCCCGGGTCAGCCGGGAGCCCGACTTCGCCCCCCGCCACGACCTGGACCGGGCGAGCCTGGTCTCACTGTTCGCCTGGGGCGAGGAGGAGTTCCTGGAGAAGACCGCCGGCAACCCGATCCGGCGCATCGGCTACGAGCGCTGGCTGCGCAACCTGGCCGTGGGGCTCGGCAACGCCCCCTGGAGCGAGGCCGTGGAGGCCGCGCTGATGGCGCGGCTGGCCTATCCCTCCGATCTGGTGCGCGAACACGTGCGCTGGGCACTGGCCCGCCAGCGGGAGAAGCGCCAGCGGCTGATCGCTGCAGGCTAAAAAAGCTGCAAGCTGCAAGCCAGGATGTGCTCCGCCCTCACTGGCGGGAATGGGGCCTTGCCACTTGCTCCTTGGCGCTTGTTGCTGGCCCGAAGGGCCTACTCCTCCTCGTCGCTGCGCTCGTCGGCCGTCTTGAGGAAGGTGGTGCGGTAGTGGGCGAGCTCGGCGATGGACTCGCGGATATCGTCCATGGCGAGATGCACGTTGCGCTTCTGGAAGCCCGCCAGGGCGCCCGGATTCCAGCGCTTGGCGAGCTCCTTGAGGGTGGAGACGTCGAGGTTGCGGTAGTGGAAGAAGGCCAGCAGCTCGGGCATCTCCCGCTCCAGGAAGCGGCGATCCTGGTGGATGCTGTTGCCGCACATCGGCGAGGCGCCGGCCTCGACGTGGGCGGCGAGGAACTCCAGGGTGCGCCGCTCGGCCTCGGCGGTGTCGATCCGGCTCTCCTTGACCCGCTGCACCAGCCCCGAGGCGCCGTGGGTCCGGGTGTTCCACTCGTCCATGGCGTCCAGCAGCGCGTCGGGCTGGTGCACCGCGATCACCGGGCCCTCGGCGACCGTGTTGAGGTCGGCGTCGGTGACCAGGGTGGCGATCTCGATGATGCGCTCGCGGTTCGGGTCGAGCCCGGTCATCTCCAGGTCGATCCAGATCAGCCGCTGGCGGCGCGCATCGGCGGTGTCGGGCGTGGCATGCTCGGTCATGGGACATCCTTGCGGGGCGACGGCTGACGACAGCGGGCGCCTTGGGTGAGTACAATGCGTCCTATTGTAGCGAGCTTCGGGCCCCCATGAGCAAACGCAAGTTGAGCCGCCAGCAGCGCTGGCGCATCGAGAAGGTCCAGGCCGAGCGCGCCCGCCGCGCCGATCGCCGCGACGCCCAGGACAGCGACAAGCTGGCCGCCGGCGAGTACGGACCGGAGCAGAATGGCCGCGTGATCGCCCACTTCGGCCGCACCCTGGACGTGCGCCCCGACGCGGGCGGCGAGGCCGTGCGCTGCCACCTGCGCGCCAACCTCGAGGGGCTGGTCACCGGCGATCGGGTGATCTGGCGCGCCGCCCACGACGCCCGCGACGGCGTGGTGGTGGCCCGCGGCGAGCGCACAAGCGTGCTGGAGCGCCCCGACCCCCGCGGCCAGCTGAAGCCGGTGGCCGCCAACATCGACCAGATCCTGATCGTCTTCGCGGTGGAGCCCGCCCCCCACGCCAACCTGATCGACCGCTACCTGGTGGCCGCCGAGGCCACCGGCATCGCCCCGGTGCTGGTGCTCAACAAGATCGACCTGCTGCCGGAGCACGGCGGCGAGTTGCGCGGGCTGCTGGCCCGCTACGAGGCGCTGGGCTACCCGGTGGTCACCACCACCACCGCGCGCGAGGGCGGCCTCTCGGACCTCTACGCCCGGCTGGCGGGGCGCACCTCGGTGTTCGTCGGCCAGAGCGGCGTGGGCAAGTCGTCGCTCATCGACCGTCTGCTCCCGGATGAGGAACTGCGCATCGGCGCGCTCTCCGAGGACTCCCGCAAGGGCCGCCACACCACCACCACCGCGCGGCTCTACGCCCTGCCCGCCCCGGATGACGGGGCATCGCTCGAGGCCGGGCGCGGCGAGCTGATCGACTCCCCCGGGATCCGCGAGTTCGGCCTGACCCACCTGGACGAGCAGCAGGTCACCGAGGGCTTCATCGAGTTTCGTGAGGTGCTGGGGCGCTGTCGCTTTCGCGACTGCCGCCACCGCCAGGAGCCGGGCTGCGCCCTGCTCGCCGCCGTGGAGCGGGGCGAGATCCACCCCGAGCGCTTCGCCAGCTACCGACGCATCGTCGAGAGCCTCGAGGCGAGCTGACAGGAGCGAGCGCCGGGCGACTATTCTGAGGCGCGGGTGCCCGCATCGCGGAGCCTACCTCAAGGAGCCGAATTTAAGGAGAGTGTGCCATGAGTTCCGAAGACAACCTGCTCCCGCTGATCATCGAGCCCGACCAGCTGGCCGCACGGCTCGACGAGCCGTCGCTGTTGATCATCGACGTCCCCGCCCGGGCCGAGAGCCATGACGCGGGCCACGTGCCCGGCGCCCTCTTCCTGGATCATCGGCGGCTGCTGGCCGGCGAGGGCGAGGTGCCCAACGAGGTGCCCTCGCCCGAGGCGCTGTCGCGGCTGTTCTCGTCGCTCGGCCTGACCCGGGACACCCACGTGGTGGCCTACGACGACGAGGGCGGCGGCTGGGCCGGTCGCCTGCTGTGGACCCTGGAGCTGATCGGCCATACCCGCTACTCCTACCTCAACGGCGGCCTGCACGCCTGGCGCCAGGCCGGCCGCCCCGTCTCCACCGAGACCCGGGCCCCACGCCCCAGCGACTACCAGGCCGAGATCCTCCATCCCGAGGTCGCCATCGACCGCCTCGAGCTCCAGGAGCGCCTGGGCGAGAAGGGGTTCGCGGTCTGGGATGCCCGCTCCCGCGCCGAGTACGACGGCGAGAAGGGCAACAACCGGCGCCTGGGCCACATCCCCGGAGCGGTCAACATGGAGTGGACCGACGCCATGGACCGCGAGCACGGGCTACGCATCCGCGACTATGCCGAACTCGTCACCGAGCTCGAGGCCATCGGCATCACGCCGGACATGGAGGTGGTCACCCACTGCCAGAGCCATCACCGCAGCGGCTTCACCTGGCTCGTGGGCCGCGCGCTGGGCTTCGAGAGGATCCGCGGCTACGCCGGCTCCTGGCAGGAGTGGGGCAACCGCGACGACACGCCCATCGAGACCTGACGGCGAGACATCCTCCGGCCACGCCGGCGCGTGGCCATCCCTACCCGACACCCTGACGGACGACTGCCCTTGTCACTCGCTCGACTCTTTGCCCTGATCCAGTATCCCCTGCCCCACCACCTGCTGTCGCGGCTGGTGGGGCGACTCGCCGACTGCCGCGTGCCCTGGCTGAAGAACGCCCTGATCCGGGCCTTCATCCGCCAGTTCGAGGTCGACATGGACGAGGCCGCCGAGTCCGATCCGACGGCCTACGCGACCTTCAACGACTTCTTCACCCGCGCCCTGGAGGACGACGCCCGCCCCCTCGGCGAAGGCGTGGTCTCCCCCGCCGACGGCACCCTCTCCCAGTTCGGGCCCATCCAGGCCGGCCAGCTGATGCAGGCCAAGGGCCACCGCTTCTCGGCCATGGAGCTGCTCGGCGGCGACGGCGAGGCGGCCCGGCGCTACCTGGGCGGCAGCTTCGCCACCGTCTACCTGTCGCCGAGCGACTACCACCGGGTGCACATGCCCATCGGCGGCACCCTGACCTCGATGGTCTACGTGCCGGGACGCCTCTTCTCGGTGAACGCCGCCACCACCCACCACGTGCCCAACCTCTTCGCCCGCAATGAGCGGCTGGTGTGCCACTTCGACACCGAGCACGGCCCCATGGTGATGGTGCTGGTGGGCGCGATGATCGTCGCCGCCATCGAGACGGTGTGGGCGGGTCAGATCACGCCCCTGCCCCGCGGAGGCGTGCAGCGCATGCGCTTCGACACCCCGGTACGCCTGGCGAAGGGCGAGGAGATGGGCCGCTTCAAGCTCGGCTCCACCGTGGTGATGGCCTTCGCCGAGCCGGTGGACTTCGACGGC
>JAWWBV010000135.1:0-6737 GCA_033720795.1 Halomonas sp.
AGCGCCGCCCCGCCGGGATACCCATAGATATATTCGACGCCCTCATCCTGGAGGAAGCGGGCAATCATGTCTGCGCCGGAAAGCAGTTCCACAGATGTATCTCCCCTGGAGGTCTCGAGTGCGATCCGTGTCCGCCGTCGGGACACGAAGTCGAGTGCGGCGGTATGCCGCTGCCGGCCATGCCGGCACCTGATGCCAAACCCTGGCAGTAAGGGCCCTGTTGGGGCCTGCACTCTCATCACGGCGGATTGCCGCGTCGGGGCGTTGGCCAGGCCGGGCGGTTGGCCCGGACCCGGAAGTCCTTCGGCGGGTAGAGGCACTCGGCCTACCCTTCGCGCGGGGGATGGGGGGTGGCCCGCTGGCATCCGCGCCCGTATCAGGAACGCTCAAGATTCCATTAGCGTTGTTGGCATGTCAACCGCGGAAACCGCGTGAGTAGTCCATGACGGGGCATTCGGCAAGTCGGAGAGATCACGTTGGCGCCGGAATGGCGACCATTGCATGGCGCCCATTGCATGACGCCCATAAAAGAGCCCGTCGGCTCACGGGGAGCGACGGGCAATGGGGGTTACAGGACGCAACCTGAAATTCATTCTAGTTCGTCATCGCCCGAGCGCCGGGCGGTAACGGTAACGCTTTGTGGCAGTTTGTGGCGCTTTGTGCGCGAGTCGAAGGCGTGTCGGGGCGGCCCGGCTCTCAACTCTGGAACACCAGCCGGTCGCCTTCCGCCTCGACGTGGATGACGTCGCCGGGCGAGAACTTGCCGGCCAGCAGGTCCTGGGCCAGCGGGTTCTCGATGCGGCTCTGGATCGCCCGCTTGAGCGGCCGCGCGCCGAACACCGGGTCGAAGCCGACCACCGCCAGTTGCGCCAGGGCCGCGTCGCTGACCTCGAGCGAGAGGTCGTGCTCGGCGAGTCGCGCGCGCAGCCGCTCGAGCTGGATGCCGGCGATGGCCTGGATCTGCTCCTGACCGAGGGCATGGAACACCACCACCTCGTCGATGCGGTTGATCAACTCCGGGCGGAAGTGGTCGGCGACCACCGCCATCACCATCTCCTTCATCTGCGCGTAGTTGCTCTCCGCGTCGCCGCTCTCGTCGCCGCCCATGCGCTGGATGATGTCCGAGCCCATGTTGGAGGTCATCACGATCACGGTGTTGCGGAAGTCCACGGTGCGCCCCTGGCCGTCGGTGAGGCGGCCATCCTCGAGTACCTGCAGCAGGATGTTGAAGACATCGTGGTGGGCCTTCTCCACCTCGTCGAGCAGCAGCACCGAGTAGGGCTTGCGGCGTACCGCCTCGGTCAGGTAGCCGCCCTCCTCGTAACCGACATAGCCGGGAGGGGCGCCGATCAGCCGGGCCACGGAGTGCTTCTCCATGAACTCCGACATGTCGATGCGCACCATCGCCTCCTCGGTGTCGAACAGGAAGTTCGCCAGCGACTTGCACAGCTCCGTCTTGCCCACCCCGGTCGGGCCGAGGAACAGGAAGGAGCCGTTCGGCCGGTTGGGGTCGGCGAGGCCTGCCCGGGAGCGGCGCACGGCGTTGGCCACGGCGGTGACCGCCTCGTCCTGGCCGATCACCCGCTCGTGCAGCGCCTCCTCCATGCGCAGCAGCTTGTCGCGCTCGCCCTCGAGCATCTTGGCCACCGGGATACCGGTCCAGCGCGACACCACCTCGGCGATCTCCTCCTCGGTGACGTTGGAGCGCAGCAGCTGGTGCTTGGCGGTATCGGCCTCGGCCTCCGCGCTCTCGGCGATCTTCTTCTCCAGGCCGGGAATCACCCCGTACTGGATCTCGGACATGCGCGCCAGGTCGCCCTGGCGGCGGGCCTGCTCCAGATCGACGCGGGCGCGATCGAGCTCGTCCTTGAACTGGGCCGCCCCCTGGATGCTGGCCTTCTCGGCCTTCCAGATCTCGTCGAGGTCGGCGTACTCGCGCTCGAGCTCCTCGATCTGCTCCTCCAGCCCCTCGAGACGCTTCTTCGACGCCTCGTCGGTCTCCTTCTTGAGGTGCTCGCGTTCCATCTTCAGCTGGATCAGCCGGCGATCGAGGCGATCCATCTCCTCGGGCTTGGAGTCGAGCTCCATGCGGATACGCGAGGAGGCCTCATCGATCAGGTCGATGGCCTTGTCGGGCAGCTGGCGATCGGTGATGTAGCGGGTCGAGAGCTTGGCCGCGGCGATGATCGCGCCGTCGGTGATGTCGACGCCGTGATGCACCTCGTAGCGCTCCTTGAGGCCGCGCAGGATCGCCACGGTGTCCTCCTCGGAGGGCTCGTCGACCAGCACCTTCTGGAAGCGCCGCTCCAGCGCCGCGTCCTTCTCGATGTACTTGCGGTACTCGTCGAGGGTGGTGGCACCGACGCAGTGCAGCTCGCCGCGGGCCAGGGCCGGCTTCAACATGTTGCCGGCGTCCATGGAGCCCTCGGCCTTGCCGGCGCCGACCATGGTGTGCAGCTCGTCGATGAACAGGATCACCCGTCCCTCTTCCTGGGCCAGCTCCTTGAGCACCGACTTGAGGCGCTCCTCGAACTCGCCGCGGAACTTGGCGCCGGCCAGCAGCGCGCCCATGTCCAGCGACAGCACGCGCTTGTCCTTGAGGCCTTCCGGCACCTCGCCGTCGACGATGCGCTGGGCCAGCCCCTCGACGATGGCGGTCTTGCCGACGCCGGGCTCGCCGATCAGCACCGGGTTGTTCTTGGTGCGCCGCTGAAGCACCTGGATGGTGCGGCGGATCTCGTCGTCGCGGCCGATCACCGGGTCGATCTTGCCGCTGGCGGCCCGCTCGTTGAGGTCCAGAGTGTACTTCTCCAGCGCCTCGCGCTGGTCCTCGGCGTTGGGATCGTCGACCGATTCTCCGCCGCGCACGCTGTCGACGGCGGTCTCCAGGGCCTTGCGGGTCACGCCGGCCTGGGTCAGCAGCTTGGTCACCGCACCGCCCATCTCCAACGCGGCCAGCAGCACCAGTTCGCTGGCGATGTACTGATCGCCACGCTTCTGGGCCTCGCGGTCAGTGAGGTTGAAGAGCTTGATCAGGTCGCGGGAGGGCTGCACCTCGCCGTCGAAGTTGGCGACCCTGGGCAGGTCGTCGAGATGACCGGCCAGGCCGTCGCGCAGCCGCGCGACGTCGCCGCCGGCCTTCTGCACCAGCGCCTTGACGCCGGTATCGGTGGCTTCCAGCAGCGCCAGCAGCAGGTGGCCGGGCTCCAGCTGGTTGTGGCCGCGGCCCACGGCCAGGGACTGGGCATCGGCCACGGCGTTCTGCAGCTTGGCGGTGAACTTGTCGAATCGCATGGGTGTTCCTCCATCGGGGTGGCGGCGCGTTCGGACGCACCGCTCGGCCCTGTCACTGTGTCTTGAGGGCTTCAATGGAGTCAGGGTGGGCGGCTTTCAAGTCGCCAGCCAGGGAAAGGACGGCAGGAGTTGACGGTGATCAAGAGGGCAAGGGGCAAGGGGCAAGGGGCAAGGGGCAAGGGGCAAGGGGCAAGCAGGGTGCCCTGGGAGCCGGGACCAGAGAAAGGGTTTCCTTGTAACTTGCTCCTTGAACCTTGTAGCTCGCGTCAGCGCAACCAGATCACGCTGGCCATGCGGCCGGTAACGCCGTCGTCGCGACGGTGGGAATAGAAGCGCGGCTCGCAGGCGGTGCAGAAGTGGCCGCCGCTGATGTGCGACACGCCCAGGCGCTCCAGGCGCAGGCGGGCGAGCTTGTAGAGATCGGCCATGTAGTGACCGAGCCGGTAGGGGCTCGGGTCGAAGGCCGCCTCGGCCTCGGGGTGCACGCCGACGAAGGCCTGCTGCACCTCGGGCCCGACCTCGAACTGGGCGTTGGAGATCGCCGGGCCCAGCCAGGCCATCAGCGCCTCCGGGGGCAGGCCCATCGCCCCGACGGTCGCCTCGATCACGCCGCCGGCGAGCCCGCGCCAGCCCGCATGGATGGCCGCCACGCGGGTGCCGTTCCGGTCGCAGAGAAAGATCGGCAGGCAGTCGGCGGTCAGCACCACGCAAGCGTAGTCGCGGCTCGTGGCCACCGCGGCATCCGCCTCGGGCCTGGTATCGGAGTAGGCCTGCTGCACCCGGGCGCCGTGCACCTGGTCGAGCCACAGCAGCGGGCGGTCGTCGCCGACCTCCTTCTCCAGCTGACGACGGCACAGCGCCACGTGATCGGGGTTATCGCCCACGCGATCGGCCGCATTGAAGGCGGCGAAGGCGCCCTGGCTGGGGCCGGTCTCGCGGGTGGTGACGAAGGCCCCGACGTTTTCCGGAGCGGGCCAGTCGGGCAGGATCGGCGTCGGGCGCAGGTCGAAGGTATCGCTCATCACGGGGTCCTTGGCACGCAGGCCTCAGCGCATGGTCTCGCCATCTTCACGCAGGAAATCGAGCAGCATCAGCAGGTCGTCCGGCAGCGGTGCGCGGAAGGCCATCCGCTCGCCGCTCTCCGGGTGCACGAAGGCGAGCTTGCGGGCATGCAGCGCCTGGCGGGGAAACTCGCGCAGGATCTCCTTGAGCCGCTCGTCGGCGCCGGCCGGCAGCTTGAGGCGACCGCCGTAGACCGGATCGCCGACCAGCGGATAGCGCGCGTGGGCCATGTGCACGCGGATCTGGTGGGTGCGCCCGGTCTCGAGCCTGCAGCGCACGTGGGTATGGGCGCGGAAGCGCTCGACCACCCGGTAGTGGGTCACCGCCGGCTTGCCCGAGGCGTTCACCGCCTGGCGCTTGCGGTCGCGCGGATGGCGGCCGATGGGCGCATCCACGGTGCCGCCGGCGGTCATCACCCCGACCACCACGGCGTCGTACTCCCGGGACACGCTGCGCGCCTGGAGCTGCTCGACCAGCGCCGTCTGGGCGGCCAGGGTCCTGGCCACCACCATCAGGCCGCTGGTGTCCTTGTCCAGGCGATGCACGATGCCCGCCCGGGGGATCGCCGCCAGCTGGGGATCGTGGTGCAGCAGGGCGTTGAGCAGGGTGCCGTCGGGATTGCCGGCCGCGGGATGGACCACCAGGCCCGGCGGCTTGTTGATCACCAGCACCGCCTCGTCCTCGTACACCACCGTCAGCGGGATGTCCTCGGGCTCGAAGCGGGTGTCGTCCTCGATCTCGGCGGCAAGCGCCAGGGCCTCGCCGCCATAGACCTTGTCCTTGGGCTTGGCCGGCTGGCCATCGAGGGTCAGGGCGCCGCTCTTGATCCAGGACTTGAGCCGCTCCCGGGAGAAGTCGGCGAAGAGCTCGGCGGCGGCCTGGTCGAGGCGCAGGCCCGCCATGCGTTCGGGAACGCGCTGCTGGGCTTCGAGGGTCTGGGACATGGGTCGGAACGGGGCTCCGTGCGCACCGGGTGCGATGACTGCGTTTCGCCGCAAGGTGCTTTATAGTGGGCGGATATCGGCCGATTCTATCACGGCCGCCCGGGTTGTTAGACACGAGGATCACGATGCGCGTTATCACCTCCCCCGCTCGCCTGGCCGTTCTGATGCTGGCCGGCGCCCTGCTGGCCGGCTGTGCCGGCACCCCCGAGGAAGAGGAACTCGACGGCGTCGCCGAACGCCAGCTCTACGAGGAGGGACGCGAGGCCCTCGAAGAGAGCAGCTACACCACGGCGATCAACCGGCTCGAGGCCATCGATACCCGCTTCCCCTTCGGCGAGCACGCCGAGCAGGCGCAGCTGGAACTGATCTACGCCTACTACCAGACCGACGACTGGGAGAACGCCCGGGCCGCGGCGAGCCGCTTCATCCGCCTGCACCCGGATCATTCCCAGGTCGACTACGCCTATTACATGCGCGGCCTGGCCGCCTGGCAGGCGGGCCGCTTCAGCCTGGAGCGCCTACGCCTCATCGATATCTCCAAGCGTGACCTGGGCGCCACCCGCGACGCCTACGCCGACTTCAGCGAGCTGATCCAGCGCTACCCGAGCAGCCAGTACGCCCCGGACGCCCGGCAGCGCATCGTCTACCTGCGCAACGTACTGGCCCGCCACGAGCTGCACGTGGCCGACTTCTACCTGCGCAAGGGTGCCTATCTCGCCGCCGTGGAGCGCGGACGCTGGGTGCTGGAGCACTACCCGCAGACGGAAGCCAGCCGCGACGCCCTGGCGACGATGGTCGAGGGCTACCTGGGCCTCGACATGCGTGACCGGGCCCGCGAGACCCTGCAGGTGCTGATCGACAACGCCCCGGACCACGACCGGCTGAGTGGTCGCACCTTCCGGTCGCAACACGTCAAGGCCGAGGCGCTCTCGGCCTGAAGCAGCTGAGCGCCGAGCAGGATGATGCCGGTGTCGAACCAGGCATCCATAAGAACCCCCGCCGACTCTACACTCGGCGGGGGTTCTGTTTACGATCTCAACACAGACTGCCCGTCACCAGACAGCTTGGCTGCTCGGCGCTTGCGACTTGGCGCTGTCACTCTCCCGGCTGCCAGCCGTTGACGATGGGATAGCGGCGATCGCGCCCGAAGCCGCGACGGGTGACGCGCACCCCCACCGGCGCCTGGCGGCGCTTGTACTCGCAGCGATCCACCAGCTTGACCACCTTGTAGACGTCGTCGCGGTCGAAGCCCGCGGCGATGATCGCCTCGGCGCTCATGTCGCCCTCGATGTAGCGCACCAGGATGGCGTCGAGCACGTCGTAGTCCGGCAGGCTGTCGCTGTCCTGCTGGTCGGGGGCGAGCTCGGCGGAGGGCGGCCGCTCGATGACCCGCTCGGGAATCGCCGGCGACTCGCTGTTGCGCCAGCGCGCCAGGCG
>JAWWBV010000136.1:0-6723 GCA_033720795.1 Halomonas sp.
CCGACAGCGAGGCCGAGGAGGCGATCCTCGCCCCGGCGCTCGAGAGCGTGCTCGCCAAGGGCCTGGTGCGCCTGCGCGACCTGCCCACCGAGCCGGGCTCCCTGGAGGCCATCGCCCATCGCATCGGCCCGATCCGCGACACCAACTTCGGCGGCCTGTTCGACGTCCGGGCCAAGCCGGACCCGGATTCCAACGCCTACACCTCCATCGCCCTGCCGCCGCATACCGACCTGCCGACCCGCGAGTACCATCCCGGCCTGCAGATGCTGCACTGCCTGGAGAACAGCGTCGAAGGCGGCCAGGCGGTGATGCTCGACGGCTTCGCCGTGGCCGAGGCGCTGCGCGAGCGTCACCCCGACGCCTGGGCGACCCTGACCCGGGTGCGCTGGTGCTACGCCAACACCGCCAAGACCAGCGACTACGTCTGGTTCGAGCCGATGATCCGCCTGGACGCCCGGGGCGAGCTGCTCGAGGTGCGCATCGCCGACTTCCTGCGCGGCCCGCTGCAGACCGCCTTCGAGGACGTCGAGCCGGCCTATGAGGCGCTGATGACCCTGCAGCGCCTGCTGAGCGATCCGGCCTTCGCGATCCGCTTCACCTACCACCGCGGGGACCTGGTGATCTTCGACAACCGTCGCCTGCTGCACGCCCGGGACGCCTTCGAGGGCAGCACCGGCCGCCGCTGGCTGCAGGGCTGCTACATGGAGCGCGACGAGATCCGCTCGCGCTACCGCATGATCCGGCGCGCCCGGCGCCGCCGGCGGATCACCGCCGAGGCCTGAGGCCCTTGCGATAACGCAATCGCCCCGGCAGTTGCCGGGGCGAGTTCGTTGGGGGGCGTGAACGACCGCGTCAGAGCGTCATGAAGGGTGCGTCCTGGCGGTCGGTGAAGCCATAGACCTCGTAGGGCGAGCGCTGGGGGCCGGGCATGCCGGGGGTGCCGACGGGCATGCCCGGAAGGCCAATGCCGTCGATCGCCGGGCGCTCCTCGAACAGCCGCTCCACGGCCGCCATCGGCACGTGACCCTCGATCACGTACTGGCCCATCTCGACGGTGTGGCAGGAGCCCAGGCCATAGGGGATGCCGGTGGCCTCCTTGAGCTGGCCGAGATTCCTGTCGTCGATGACGGTGACTGCGACGCCCAGCGCCTCGAGGTGTCGGGCATAGCCGTCGCAGCAGCCGCACTGCGGGTTCTTGTAGAGGGTGGCCTGGGTCGGCAGGGCGGCCTGGGCGCTGCCGGCACCCAGCAGCAGGGCGGCGGACAGCAGCAGCGGCGTGGCGTGGCGGCTCATGAGCGATCCTCCCGGGAACGGCGTGACGTGAACAGGTACTTGGCGAGGGCCGCGATGCCGAGGCCCAGCAGCAGCAGGACGGCGAGCGGCATCAGCCAGCCTATCCAGCCCATGGAGCCCATCAGGGCGAAGCAGTCGGTGGTCATCATGAGGTGACTCCTGACGAGAGTGCGAAAGGGTCCGGTGGCGGGCGAGTGGCCGGCGCCCCGGTCGAGGAGGAGGTCGCGTCAGGGCCTGGGAGGGGGCCGGGCCGGCAGGGGCGCGTGATCGACCAGCGCCGGGCCGGCGGCGTCGAACGGCGTGGCGGCCGGCAGGGCGGCCATGACGGGCGCCGCGGCGAGCGCCGCGCAGGTGCCGCAATCCAGATCGTCCCCCGCCAGCATCTCGGCCTGGGGAATCCCGCAGTCGCTGGCGCAGGCGTCCGTCGTCGCATGGCCCGAGAGGCTCGCCACCGACAGCAGCAACGCGAGCAGCAGTGCCAGCAGGCGTTGGCCGGGTCGGGATTGCGGATGTCGAGCCGGTGCGGTCATGGATTACCTCGTGGTGGCCGCCTCATTGTGCGCCCGCCGGGCGATCCGCCACCTTGATCCAGCGCAAGAGAGCGGGCATCGCCCGGCGGGGCCGGGCCTCGCGTCAGGGCTGGTAGTGGTGGTGGAGGCCTCCCTGGCGCCACTGTTGGCGCTGCTCGTCGGTCAGCAGGTCCTGCAGCCGATTGTGCAGGCGCACCCGCTCCGCCATCATCTCGCCCTGCAGCTCGGCCAGCTGGCGCTGAAGCGACTGGACCTCGTCGGGGTCGGGCGCCTCGGCATGCAGCTCCTCCATCAGCGCCATGCGCAGGTCCATCATCTGCCCCATGCGATCGAACTGGGCGGGACGATGCTGCTGCATCAGCTCACGCATCTCGCGACGCTGCTCCGGCTCGAGCTCGAGCCCCTGCATCGGGCCGTAGCCCATCATGCCGGGCCCCATGCCGCCCTGGTGGCCATGGCCCATCATGCCGGGGCCCATGCCGCCCTGGTGGCCATGGCCCATCATGCCGGGGCCCATGCCGCCCTGCTGGCCATGGCCCATCATGCTGGGCCCCATGCCGCCCTGGTGGCCATGGCCCATCATGCCGGATCCCATGCCGCCCTGCTGGCCATGGCCCATCATGCCGCCAGCGCCCGGGTGACCCTGGGACGTACCGTGAGCGGAAGCGGCGCCGCTGGCGGCGATGCCGAGGCCGGCAGCCAGGGCGATGGCGATGACCCGCTGGTATCTGACCATGATCGTTCTCCTTATCGTGCGTATGGTAGGAACGTCGACTCCCCCCGAGGGGAAGACGCTGGCAACTTTCGTTATGAGCTTACAACCCTTGGGTCACCCAGAGGTCAAGGATCTCGCGGGGGCCCGATGTCGATACCCGGTTTCAGTCTCGTTTCAGGTTGCTAGGGTACAACGGACACTCCCCGATACGACGCGAGAGGTACCCGCGATGCGCAAGACGCTACTGGCCCTGACCCTGGGGCTCGTCACCAGCACCGCCTTCGCCGCCGGCGAGCACGGTGGTTCCCATGCGCCGGCCGGCGACGCCGAGATCGACCGCACCATCCGCCTCGAGGCGGGCGACATGTGGTTCGACGCCGAATCGCTGGACGTGGCGCCCGGCGCCACGATCCGCTTCGAGATCACCAACACCGGTCATCTAGCCCACGAGTTCGTGATCGGCGACGCCGAGGCGCAGGCGGCTCACCGCGAGATGATGCAGCAGATGAGCGGCGGCCATGGCCACGACGGGCATGGCGGTCACGACATGGCCGAGGGACAGCACGGCGGCCAGATGCCCGCCGTGACCCTGGCCCCGGGAGAGCGCGCCGAACTCGTCTGGACCGCCCCCCAGAATGTGGATAGCCTCGAATACGCCTGCAACATCCCCGGCCACTACGAGTCCGGCATGTCGGGCAACATCGATCTCCAGGGGTGATGCACCATCCATGAAACTGTTGCTTCTCGAAGATGACGACCTGCTGGCCGAGAGCCTGGTCGAGTGCCTCAGGGACAACGGTTATCGCACGGATCTGGCCACGTCATTGCACGTGGCCGGCTCGCTCATGGCCACCGAGCACTACGAGCTCGCGATCCTCGATCTCGGCCTGCCGGACGGTTCGGGACTGGCGCTGCTGAAGCAGTGGCGCCAGGCCGGCCATGACCTGCCGGTGCTGATCCTCACCGCCCGCGACACCTGGGAAGACAAGGTGATCGGCCTCGAGAGCGGCGCCGACGACTACCTGACCAAGCCCTTCCACGACGCCGAGCTCATCGCCCGGATCATGGCGCTGCTGCGCCGCAAGTCGGGGCGACTCTCCCAGCAGCTGACCCGGAGCGGCGTCTCGCTGGACGAGGCGAATCGCTGCGTGCGCCTCGACGACGGCCCCTGGCAGTCGCTCACCGGCACCGAGTTCCTGCTGCTGCGCTACTTCATGCACCACCCCGGGCGGGTGCTCTCCAAGGAGCAGCTGCTCCATCAGCTCTACGCCCTGGAGCAGGACGCCGCGGCACCCAACCTCATCGAGGTCTACATCGCGCGGCTGCGGCGCTACCTCGGCAAGGCGATCATCCAGACCCGACGCGGCCAGGGCTATGTCTTCGTGGCGCGTTGATCGGCGCAGCCTGCGCGTTCGGCTGCTCGCCTGGCTGTCGGGCATCGCCCTGGTGGTGACCGGCATGACCTGGCTGCTGCACGGCATCCTGCTCAACGACCTGGCCCGCGATTTCCTCGGCGCACGCCTGGAGCGCGAGGCGGCCCACGCCATCGAGCAGCTGCGCCGCGAGGAGCGCGGCATTGCCGGCGTGCTGGAGTCGGCCAGTCGCGGCTTCCAGGTCTTCCACCACCTCTACGTGCTGCGCCTCGGTGACGAGCTGTCGGCCTCCGACCCGCACTGGCAGGCGGCGCTTGAGCCGCTGCTCGAGACCTCGACCAGGCGCCTGGTCGAGGTGCGCGAGGATGGCCAGCACCTGCTGGTCCATCGTCAGGCGTTCATGCTCGACGGCGAGCCCGGCGTGCTGCTGATCGGCGAGGACTTCTCCCAGGTCGAGGCGGGCCTCCACCGGCTGCATTGGTGGGTCGGCGGCATCGCCGCGGCGGTGCTGGTGATGCTGGTGGCGCTCAACCTGCTGGCGGTCAATCGGGGGCTGATCCCCCTCACGCGGCTGCGCGACCAGCTGGGGGAGCTGCGCCGCGGCGAGCGCGAGCGGCTCTCTCCGGACGTGCCCTCCGAGCTGGACGGCCTGGTCGTCCAGCTCAATCACTTCATGGACGAGATCGACGCCCGCCTGCAGCGCTCCCGCGACTCGGTGGCCAACCTCTCCCACGCCCTCAAGACGCCGCTGGCGGCGGTCACCCAGGTGCTGCGCGGCGCGCGCCCCATCGACGATACCCGTCGCCGGCGGATGGTGGAGCGGCTCGAGGCGGTGCACGGTCAGCTGGATGCCGAACTGCGTCGCGCGCGAATCGCCGGCCCCCAGGCCGGGCAGATGGCCGAGCTTCGCCGCGACGGCACGCGGCTGGTCGAGATGTTCCGCACCCTCTATCCCGACACGCGCTTCGACCTGCACCTGCCCGCCCAGCGGGATCTTCGCGTCCCGATCGAATCCCAGGACCTCTCCGAGATGCTCGGCATCGTGCTGGACAACGCCGGCAAGTGGGCCGCCGGCGAGGTCCACTGCCGGCTGTGCCTGGCCCAGGGCCTCACCCTGCGCGTCGAGGACGACGGGCCGGGGGTGGCCGAGGCGGACATGGCGCGCCTGGGGCAGCGCGGTACCCGCCTGGACGAGCGTCGTCCCGGCTACGGCCTGGGGCTCTCGATCCTGCACCAGCTGCTGGCCCGCTACGCGGGGCGGGTCGACTTCGCGCCGAGCCCCCTGGGCGGGCTGCGCGTGACGATCAGAGTGCCGCTCGAGGCGAGCCTGCCCTGATCGTCTCGTAGCGCGCGATTCAGCGGCGATTCAGCTTGGCCCGTCAGGATGGCGGCATCAGCCATCGACGGGAGTTCCCCCCATGCCAGGTTCCGGAGTCATCCATCACCCGCTGACGCGTCGGCAGATCCTCAAGGGCGGAGCGGCGCTGGGCCTGGGCTCGGCCGCCGCCCTGGGGGTGGGCCCCAGCTGGGCCGACCCCTGGGGGCGCAGCAGCGTCTATGCCCAGGGCGCGGAGGAGGGGCCCGAGGTGGCGCTGGCCATCCGCCAGGAGACGCTGCCGATCGACGGCCAGTCGGCCCGGCCGATGACCATCAACGGCACCAGCCCCGGGCCGCTGATTCGTCTGAAGGAGGGGCAGGAGGCGGTGCTCAAGGTCACCAACCTGCTCGACGAGCCCACCTCCATCCACTGGCACGGCCTGATCCTGCCGCCCGGCATGGACGGTGTGCCGGGGGTGAGCTTCGCCGGCATCGCCCCCGGCGAGACCTTCACCTACCGCTTCCCGGTACGCCAGAACGGCACCTACTGGTACCACAGCCACTCCGGCCTGCAGGAGCAGCTGGGCCATGCCGGTCCGCTGATCATCGATGCCGCGAAGCGCGAGCCGTTCCGCTACGACCGCGAGCACGTGCTGCTGCTCACCGACTGGACCTTCGAGGACCCGATGGCGGTCTTTCGCAACCTCAAGACCGCCGAGGGCTACTACAACGACCAGGAGCGCACCGTCGCCGACTTCTTCGCCGACGTGCGCGAGCAGGGCTTCGCCGCCACCGCCGAGATGCGCAGCATGTGGGCGAAGATGCGCATGAGCTCCCGCGACATCGCCGACGTCACCGGCAGCACCTACAGCTACCTGCTCAACGGCCACGCCCCCGAGGAGAACTGGACGGCGCTGTTCAAGGCCGGCGAGCGGATCCGCCTGCGGGTAATCAACGGCTCGGCGATGTCCTACTTCGACGTGCGCATCCCGGGGCTCAAGATGACCGTGGTGGCGGCCGACGGCCAGCCCGTGCAGCCGGTCCCCGTCGACGAGTTCCGCATCGCCGTGGCCGAGACCTACGACGTGCTGGTCGCCCCCGAGGACGACACGGCCTACACCATCTTCGCCGAGACCATGGATCGCAGCGGCTACGCCCGCGCCACCCTGGCGCCCCGCGAGGGCATGCGCGCGCCACTCCCCGAGCGTCGCACCATCGCCGATCGCGGCATGGAGGCGATGGGCGCCCACGCCATGCCGGGCATGGATCACGGCGCCATGGCAGGCATGGAGGATTCAGGCGCCGAAGGGATGGCGGGGATGGACCACGGCGCCATGGCGGGCATGGAGCACGGTGCCATGGCGGGCATGGGCGATGCCGGCCCCCAGGGCATGGCGGGCATGGACCACGGGGCCATGGCGGGCACGGGCGCCGCCGGCGCCCAGGGCATGCCGGGCATGGATCACGGCGCCATGGCGGGCATGGCCGGGGAGCG